>JBOGAI010000041.1:0-6511 GCA_051655665.1 Erysipelotrichaceae bacterium
AATATTATAATAATCAAAGAATTACAACAAAATTAAAAGGATTAACTCCTGTACAATACAGGAATCAATCCTTATTAACTGCATAATTCAAAAATTCAAATATGTGTCCAATAAATTGGGTTCACTTCATTCTCCATGCGAATCTTTTTCTTTTTTTTGACGGATTCTCTAGCCCAAAAAGACATCGGCAAAGGCATAGCCCGCGAAAATGTAGGCTGTGTTCCAAAGAAAGATCCCTGGTGTGCTGTACAGGATGTAGTGCAATGGATGCATACGGAAAATCCCTGCCACCAACGAAATCAGGGTGCGTGCCACCGGAATCAAGCGGGCAACGAAAACCCCTTTCGAGCCATATTTTTCAATATATTGATTGGTTTTGTCGATGGAATGGCTGGTTTTGGGAAAACGAGCACCCATCCAACTCAAAATCGGATTTCCAAAATAATACCCTGCGTAATACAACACCACAGAACCGAGCACCCCGGCAATGAGGGTACTGATGATGGCATTCACAAAACTCAAGTTGGCTTGCGCGATTAAAATTCCTGCCGCCGGCATAATAATACCAGAGGGAAAACCGGGTAAATTCAAGTACTCCAAGAACACGATCACAAAAAGGATGAGCAATCCATGTGTTGTAAACAGGTCCATTACACGTTGAATATCCATAAGTGATTTTTCTTATCCTACGAAAAAGAAATAAGTGAACACCAAGATTCCTAGGGCAATGCGATACCAGCCAAACACTTTGAAGTCATGCTTTTTGATATAGCTCATCAAGAACTTGATGATGAGGATGCTGGTGATAAACGCCACACCCATACCCAAAAATAAAATAAACATTTCACTGGCACCGATGGCACCTGCAACCGCAAAGTATTTCACCAGTTTTAGTGCACTTGCCCCCACCATAACCGGAATGGCCAAGAAAAAGGAGAACTCCGCCGCAATGTAGCGAGAAGTCCCAAGCAACATCGCCCCAATGATTGTGGCCCCACTGCGGGAGGTCCCTGGAATCAACGCAAGCAGTTGGAACATTCCAATAAACAGCGCTGCTTTGTACGTAAGCTGAGAGAAACTCTTGATACTTGGGCGACGGTCTTTGAATTTGTTTTCAATGAAAATAAACAAAGCGCCATACAAAATCAAGGTGAAGGTTACCGTTTGGTAGTTGTAAAACAGGGCATCAATGGCGTCATCAAACAACAACCCGATGATTGCAGCAGGAATACAGGCTACCAAAACCTTTCCCCAAAGTGAGAAAATATCACGTCGTTCCTGGATATTTTTTCGTTTGGTAATGGGATTCAATTTATCGAAAAACAAAACCACGACGGCCAAAATGGCGCCGAGCTGAATCACTACAAAAAACATTTCTTTGAAGGCGGCGGATGCATTCAATTGGATGAATTCATCCAACAAAATCATATGTCCAGTACTGCTAATGGGTAACCATTCGCTAATCCCTTCCACTACCCCCAATAAGATTACTTTTATTAACTCTATAAATTCCATCATCGCTACCTCTTTTCTTCTCTATTATAAACGAAAAAAGGGTTGAACTTAACCCTTTTTCTGTATTTTTTGCGATTTGTCTTCCCTTAGGAATCCGAAGAATGCGTGAATACCGCTTCCTTTTGGGCCCCATAGAAAAACAAGGCAACTGTTCCAGGACCCGAATGGGCTCCAATGACAGGACCGATTTGAGTCAACAACACCTCGCGGTTGGGATCTTTTTCCAATAGCAAGCGTTTCAAAAACACAGCGTCTTCTTCACAGTCTCCATGTGCAATCAACGTCAGTGGGTATTGGTCATCCTTGCGAACGGCCCACTCTTGTGCCAATGCCCGCAACGATTTTTGACGACCACGCGCATTGTACGAAGGCGTCAATTTGCCGGCATCGTTGACGTGCATGATTGGTTTGATTTTCAACATGCTCCCCACCACCATGGTTGCGGTGTTAATGCGTCCTCCCCGTTTCAAAAAAACCAAATCATCGACGGTGAACCAGTGATTCAATCGTCCGCGGTTTGCCTCAAGCCATGCTTGCACCTGCATGATGCTCTCCCCTTGCGCCTTCTTGTTGGCAGCCAACAACACAAGCAAGCCCTCACCGGCACTTGCCGCAAACGAATCGACAATGACAATGTTTGCACTCGGATAGCGTTCCATCAGTTCACCTCGTGCCAACATGGCAGATTGGTACGTGCCGCTCAATCCACTCGAAAAGCATACGTACAGCACGTCTTCCCCTTTGGCCAAGACGGGTTCAAAATATTCCAAGAAAAACCCCGGGGCAATTTGCGAGGTGTGCGCAAGTTTGCCACCTTTTAGTTGTTCATAAAAGACATGCGCACTCATGTTTCGACCATCTGGATAATGCAAGAAACTGTTGCCATCCATATTGATTTCCATGGGCATGACCTCTATGTGATAATGGTCAATCCAAGAAGAAGGCAAGTCGCAAGTAGCGTCGGTAAATAAACGATATGGGTTCATCAGCATACTCTCCTTTTCCCACAATATACCACAAAGTGAAACGCAATTCAATGCACTCCGCCAAATTGTCCCTTTTCACAAAAAAAGAGGCATGATTATGCCTCTTCTGTTTGATTTTGGTCGTACACATCCAAAAACGAAGTGTAAGTTCCCTGGCTTGTCCAGCCCATGATCGTTTCCAAATTCACTTTATGCAAGGAACGGAAAATGTTGATGTCTACATTTGGATTGGTTTTACGCAATCGTTTGATCAACGTTTTCATCTCTTGTCGTTTGGAGTTGCCCCCATTGTCCCCTAGCGAACAGTTCTCGGTAAAGCGACACGCGCATTGGATGAACTGGAGTTCATTGTAGCGAACCCAGTTTACGATGGCTTCCTCTTTGACCAAATAGAGGGGACGAATGAGTTCCATTCCCTCAAAGTTGCTCGAGTGGAGTTTGGGCATCATCGTTTTGTATTCCGCTCCATAAAACATACTCATCAGCGTCGTCTCAATGGCATCGTCAAAGTGGTGTCCAAGGGCAATTTTATTGCAACCGCGTTTTTTCGCTTCGCTGTATAAGAATCCGCGACGCATGCGGGCACACAAATAACATGGACTTTTCTCCACTTCGGTAACAACATCAAAAATATTGGAATGGAATACCTCAATCGGCACTTCTAATGTCGCGGCATTGTCCAAAATACGTTGGTGGTTGACTTCATTGTAGCCAGGATCCATCACCAAAAAGACGAGTTCAAACTGTTTTTTTCCATGGCGGTGCAACTCTTGCATACACTTGGCCAGCAGCATGGAGTCTTTTCCTCCCGAGATGCAAACAGCAATGCGATCGTGTTCTTGAATCAAATCGTACGTATGAATGGCCTCCACGAACTTTTTCCAGATTTCTTTGCGATAGGTTTTCACGATGCTGCGTTCAATGCGCTGTGCTCGTGTATAGTTTTTTTCTTTTTTCGTTGTTTGTTCCATACATTACCTCGATTCTATATTGTTATAACTTTCCTCAAATGCCGCAAGCAAAGCCTCAATGTCTTGAGTTGTGCTTAAATGCGATAAAGAGATTCGCAACGTAGACAATGCACGCTTGCGATTGTGGGTCAAGGCATAGACCGCTTTGGACACGGTATTGACCGCGCAACAAGCGGATTTGGTGACCACATACACCCCTTTTTCGCCAAGGGCTGCCTGCATCGCTTCCGCTTTGTGCCGTGTAAGTGACACGTTCACGACAAAAGGCGTACTATGCATGGAGTTGTTGAGGACCACATCGTCATAAGTTTTCAACCCTGCCACCAAACGCGTTTGCAGATGCGTTACGTGTTCGATACGTTCTGCTTGATGCTGTATAGCCAGTTCTAGGGCCTTCACCATCGCACCGATCCCCGCTACATCCGGAGTACCGGCACGGTATTGGGTCGTGGAATGTCCCCCATGGATGATGGGTTCCAAGCAGACCTTGGGATGCACCATCAAGGCCCCTGTACCAACCAGTCCATAAAATTTATGTGCCGAGAAGGATATCAAATCTGCCAAGTGAAGCGGATAGGTTCCTTTCCCGATGGCCTGAGTGGCATCAACGTGCCAATGCGCATTTGGAAAGCGTTGTAGGACATGATGAATGGCAGCAAGATCTTGGGCAATCCCCAATTCGGAATCCACCAGTACGGTCGAAACCAAAATGGTATCGTCGCGCAACAGTTCTTCCAAATGATCCAAGTCAATGCGTCCATCCTGCAACACGTCTACGTATTCCACTTCAAAGCCTTGATTGACCAAGGACGAAATGGTTGCGTGCACCGAAGCGTGTTCCAAAAAGGTCGTTATGATGTGTTTGCCTTTCCCTTTTTGGGATTGGGCACAGCCTTTAATGGCTTGGTTGTTGGCTTCGCTCGCCCCGGAGGTGTAGATGATTTCGTGCTCGCGTAGTTGCAAATAGTGCTTGATCTGTTCACTGCATTTCGCAATGGTTAACGCACCGGCAAGACCGGCTGGGTGGTTGGAATTGGGATTGGCACCGTATTCCTGAACCAGTTTGACATAGGTGTCTAGTACCAACGGATCGGTTGGGGTATGTGCTGCATAATCAAAATAAAACATTCAATCACTCCTTTAACTGTCCTATTTTATCATAAAACCACTCAAAACCACATACCCATTTGCTCAAAAAAAGAAAGAGCGTCACTCTTTCCTAGGATTCAAGATGGGGGATGAGCCAGTCCATGGCGATGGCCCCTAAAGGGGCACTAATGAGAATCGAGAGCACCGCAATGCTTAGTGCACTTTCTCCAATGGCAAAACCCAATGCCAAGGGCAAAGAGCCAAGGGCGGCTTGCACCGTGGCTTTGGGCATAAACGAAACGATGCAAAATACCGTTTCCACACGATTCAATTTGGCGGGCAATACACATAAATACGTAGCAAAACAGCGCAACAATAGCCCCATTCCAATGAGCACATAGGGCATCACCCCCAACGCGTTCACACTAGAAAGCTGTAGGCTTGCGCCGATGCTTACAAAAAGCAACAATTCCGCGCCCACCCACAACGAATTGTATTTGCGAGAAAGCCGCAAAGCGAGGGCTTCTTTTTGATGAAACAGCACGGCGCCCATCGCAAGCACGGACAAAAGGGCTGCGTAAGGAATTTTTGCCTTGAAGTGTTCTTCCGCTACAAGCAGTAAAAAAGAGACACTGAGCATGATGAGCACTTTGGTCGTATCACGAAATCGGCCTTCTTGAAAAAGGAGGACCATCCCTTTTCCTACCATGATGCCAACGCCAATGCCCAAAAGAATGGCAATGGGCACTTGGATCAAGGAAGTGGTCCACGGGATGCTTGCATCCAAACGCGTGACGGCACTAAACAAAACCAAGACGACCACATCATCAAAGCTTGCTGCGCTTAACAGCATCGTCGCAATTCCCTTGACCCGCTCGCTCTTGCTTTCCAAAAGGCGCAACATTCTAGGTACGATGATGGCCGGAGATACCGCGGCCACTATACAGCCGATGATGAGTCCATCTTGCAAAGACAGCTGAAAAAAGATGCCCCCCACCACTACGATAGTGGCAATTTCAAACAATGCGGGGACAAAGGAGAGCAAAAAGGCACTCAAGCCACTTGCTTTGACCTTGTGAAGATCGAGTTGCAATCCCGCGCGCAACAAGATGATGACCAGCGCAATTTGCCGCATCGTAGGCGCCCATTCATAGAGTCCCTCACTAAAAACGGCCAAGCCGCTGACGCCCAACACAATGCCGGTCAGCAACATTCCAATGAGTTCAGGCAGATGAAGTTTGCGCATCATGCCACTCAATCCAATGCCCACTAAAAAAATCAATGCCAAATCCAGCAACATCGCACATCCTCCTTGTAGGACCCATCCATTCCTTTTTACCATTACTATACCATAGGCCACATGGGGAAACAGCCTTCAGGGTGTCAAAAACAAAAAAAAGCGCCGTTTAGCGCGGTTTTCTCAGAGGTAAGTCTAAGATAAAGGTTGTCCCTTTTTGTTCGCTGGAATGCACTTGGATGCTTCCATGAAGTTGGTTGACATACTGTTTGACGACATACAATCCGATGCCTTCTCCAGGATATTGGGTGGGATGGGCTTGGAAGTAGGGTTCAAACAGTCGTCGCAAGGTAGTTTCACTCATCCCAATGCCTTGGTCAATGACTTGGATCTGGTAGTGATCTTCGACCACCTCTCCCCGTACATGAACACTTTGGCCAGGTTGAGAAAATTTGAGTGCATTGGTCAACAGGTTGTACAAAATTTGTGCGACGCGATACGCATCGCTTTCCAAAGTGCACGGCGTCGCGTGCAATTGCAACTGCAGACCTTGCTTTTCAAAACTCATTTGCAGCCCATTCACCAGTTGAACCAAGACGGTTTCCATCTCAAAGGTGGTCCATTCCAACGGCATGACTTCTTGTTGCGTCTCCAACAGTTTGGACAAGTTGGCGATGGTCGCACTCACCATATCCACCTGATTGACAAAAATG
>JBOGAI010000042.1:0-1842 GCA_051655665.1 Erysipelotrichaceae bacterium
ACATCTGACTTTTCAAATAAATCGATTCTGGGGTATAGCGTCCTTTGTCGTCTGCCTTTGCCACCAAAACGTCGAGCATTTCCTGAAAACGAGCGTCTTTCTTGGCTTCTTCAAACATACTCAAACAATCCAGTAAGGAAACCAAATCATACCAGATCAGCGGGGCTTTGACTTTGCGAAAGTCGGTACCCATGAAAAACATATACGGGTGTTGCTCTCTACTTTGTTCCCATAACGAAAGCAGTACGTCAACACTGCGCACGATTGTGGCTTTGTCCACGTAATCGGGCAAAGCGCTGAACAGTTTCAGGCTGCAAAATGTAGCATAAGGGCAACAATCGCTTTTCTTACCCGGACCCCGAAAGGTCCCCAACTCTTTGGAAACGGCACAAGGAAAGCCATTGTCCCTTTCGAGAAAGAGCAAATAATCCACACCGGGTTTGATGGTTTCAAAATCGACGTTGCAACGCGCCAGCGCATACAGCATCCACGGCGCATCACACAAGGCCCACCCCATCGTATCCACACCACTTCCACCATAATGAGTGGGTACGTTGGTTGGACTTTGGGGCATCCCAAATTCATCACGGTTTTCCTGGATTTGTTGGATGGCTTGGGCAATTTGAGGGACGCGTTCATCCAGTCCGATGTCGAGTAAAAAGTGGAGTTTGTGAATCGGAAGATCGGGATTTTTATGCGTGGTGACCAAGGTTTTGTTGAAATGGGCGACGTCGTCCAAATACGCTTGGACACGTGGATCTTGCAACACGTTCGCCCGAAGTGCAAAAAGGGTTTCTTCTTTTTCGTGCAACAAGTGTTTGCGCACTGCATATTGGACATATGCATCTTGTTCGAGTAGCCAGGTTATCGTGTTCATCGTCTGCTCCTCCTGTAATACTTTCATTATAATCCAAACCAATCAAAATTGCAGTTTTGCCTGTGCAATAAAAAAAAGCAATGCTTGCGCATTGCTGGCTGATTGATGGGGTAACTAGCGATCTTCTCTGACCATGAAGTCGTTTCCGTCTTGGTCTTTGAAGGTAAACATTTTGCCATAGGGCATCACCAACAAATTCCCCACTTCCACTCCCTTTTTGGAAAGGGTATTGTAGGTTGCCTCAATGTCTTGGGTACTCAACAACACGCTTGGGTGTCCTACATTGGTTTTTGGATTTTGGGCTTGCATGGCGGCTTTGTCATACAATACAAACGTGGTAAAGACAGCTGTACTTGGGCCAACTTCCACCCACTTCATTCCCGGACCCATGGCTTGTTCAAACTTGACGACAAACCCTACTTTCTGAGTCCAAAATGCAATGGCTTCTTCTTGATTGTTTACATACAAGGTAATCTTTCCAATTTCTCGAATCATACGATTTCCTCCATTACGGTGTTTCCTTAGATACCGTAATTTGCTCTTCCTTTTCATCATAAAGATGGCAGGTGTATTGTCAAGTCATCCGCGTTCATTCCAAACTAACCCCCGTTCTCCACCCACACGTGTAAAAGAATTTGAAATTACACGTTCTTGGTTTTCACTCCAAAGGCAAAATAGAGAACATGAAAGACCCAAACGCAAATAAGAACAATACGTCCAATCATCACCTCACTCATCATGAAGAATCCGATACTCATGAGAAAGGATACGGTACACATGATGCGAGTTTTGGCTGTTTTGGTAAGGCCTGTTCCACTGACAAAGCCCTCTACGTTCTCACGATAGAGTTTGGTGCTTTTAAACCACGCATCAAATCGCTCACTGCTTTTGCCAAAACAAACCGTTGCCAACAATAAAAAGGGAAAGGCGGGCAATAAAGGTAAAGCCGCACCGAGTGCACCCAG
>JBOGAI010000043.1:0-5654 GCA_051655665.1 Erysipelotrichaceae bacterium
CAAGTGCTACCTGGGCACTGCAATAGATGGCGTGACCAAGGGAGCCGTACTGCAGAAAAAAAAGGACATTATCAAGAAGTTTCTTGGGCAGATGGGTTTCTAGACCTGCTAAAGGCGTGTGGCAATCCGCTTTGGCAACGCAAGAAAAGTGGGTTTTCGCCAATGCAAGCGGAACCCCCTTTCGCAAAAGTGTACCGAGCATCAATGCTTCTTCCACGCTAATGCGGGAAGTAGCGATTCCATTCACTTTTGGTGATAAGCCCTTGATCCAAAGCCACCTTCGCTTTGGTTTGAAGGCTTGCGAAAGAGTCGTGAAGCGGCAATTGCGCCAAAGCACGCTGAAGTTGTTCTTTCGTAAGAAGTTCATACAGACAAATCCTTTCCTTGCGTCTTGCCCTTGTAAATAGCCGCTGGGAAACCACTCCTACAAGGGTTTGTTGCAAATCGGGGGTGGAGACACCCAAATCTTTCATGCGGTGGATTACCTGTAGGCAATCGTGCGCATGAACCGTTGAAAAAACAAGATGACCACTGAGGGCTGCACGAATGGTTTGCCGAGCGCTTTCTTCATCACGAATTTCACCAATCATAATGACGTCAGGGTCGTGGCGCAACACTTCGCGTATGCCATTGGCATACGTAAAGGCCATCTTGTCTTGTACCTGTAATTGCACAAAATAGGGATTGTGAATTTCAATGGGATCTTCAATGGTGATGACCTTTTGCTTTAGCTCGGTGGCGATGTAAGTCAATATGGTATTTAGCGTGGTCGTTTTCCCGCATCCTGTTGGACCGGAAAACAACACCAAGCCACTTTTGAGACGTGCCCAGCGCCGAAAACAGCGTAGCACTTCTTCATCCCCGCTCAAGTGTTCCAACGAAAGTTCGGTTTGATTCAAAATCCGCAATACTGCTGTTTCTTGTTCTAGACTTTTTAGTACCGCCAAGCGAAAAAACATCACCTTGTCGTCTACAAGCCGCTGAAAATTTCCATTTTGAGGAAGATGGGTTTGACCAAGTTCCAAATGCGCGATGAATTTAAGGTAGTTTAGCAAGCCAACGGGGTATTCCTTGTCAATCAGGATAATACCCTTTAGGCCACGAATCGAGAGCTTCAAGTGTTGGTCTTTCACCACAAAGTGAATGTCACTGGCGTAATGGGACAATGCCAGTGTCAGTAGTTCTAAAAACAATGCTTCCATGCCATCCCTCCTTCCCCCTTATTTATGCCTTCTCCCTCCTTTTCCCTAAAAAAAAATGGGACCTTTAGTCCCATCGAAACAATTCATTGATCACATCGCTTGGCAACATATTATATTCCCCCCGTTGTGCCCGCACCTTGTTGGCGGCCAACGCACATACCGCGGGCGCCAAATAGATGGCGGGCTCTACGGTTTTGGTTTGGGCAATAAGCGAACCCACTACTCCCGCCAGCACATCGCCACTTCCCCCTTTGGCTTGCCCACTGTTGCCCAAAGTAACAATCCCCAATTGACCTTGAGCACTTGATACAAAGGTGTTCGCATCCTTTAAAAGGATGGCAATATGATGTTTTGTGGAAAGCGTTCTTGCGATTTCCCAAGGATTCTTTTTAAGTTGAGCAATCGAGTAGTCAAATAAGCGGCTACACTCCAAAAGGTGTGGAGTCAATACCAAAGGAGGATGCATGGCGGGGATGTGCAAATCCTTTAGCATAAATAATGCGTCTCCATCAATCACAAGAGGACATGTCGCATGGTCAAGCAACCAAATCAAGGTGGAACGGGTCGCTTCGCTTCTTCCAGAGCCACAACCGATTACAATACAACTTGCCTGTTGTACCAATGCCACGAATTCCTCATCCGCCCCGTCGCACTCCCATTCATAATGCATGACTTCAGGCAATCGGGTGGCAACCCGTTCAATCACGCTTGCACGACTTATCAATGTCACGGTCCCCACTCCGCTGCGCAACGCCGCTTCACAAGCCAACATTGCGGCACCAGAGCGCTGAGCGCTCCCGCAAAAACAAAGCAGTTTGCCCATGTCCCCTTTGTGTGCCGCAGCCGAACGCTTTGGTAAATGCGCTTTGACATAGTCAACATCTAGTGGTTCAAAGAATAGCCCTTCTCCTTGTTCTTCCTTCGACATGGCAACCAACGCCAACTCTCCTACGTAATCCTTCGCCATTGTGGCGACATGTACGGGGTAGACTTTATGCAGGACAAAAGTCAACTCGTACTCTAGCGGGGGAGCAATCCACGCCACCCCTTGTTCATCTAATCCAAAAGGGCAATGCAGTGCAACAAAATGGCTGGCCTGACGTGAAAGGCCTTGATACAGCGCTACATGCGTTTGAAGTTGTGAAGGCTTGTTACGATAGGTCGCGTCGATGAGCCAATCCCAATGGGTATGCGTAAAACGCTCCCAAGATAGAATGGAAATGGCATGGTTTTCAAGAATAGCCGCATACGCTTTTGCCAACTCAGAATCCGGCAGTTCAACTTGTACGAGCACAACCGTGTGGTTGTGTCGTTGCAAGGACAACGCCAATGCATATCCATACGCTGCAACATCCCCGGCCCCACAAAGAATGACACAAGTATTGTGGGGTTGCAACCGTTTTGTAAGATGTTCGCACATTTGAAATGATGCTTCCTCGACGGCGCTGAACAATGCTGTCGAAAGCGTTGTGGTATCCACACTGGAAATGGTTTGAAGTTGAATCATGATTCCCCCTCCTTTGCTTCATCATAACACAAAAAAAATCATAGTCATAAGAGAAGTCTTGACTATGATTTTTTGTTTATGATAAATAGTTAGCCGGATTGACCGGTGTTCCGTTAATCTGAATTTCAAAATGAACATGAGGACCCGTTGAAAGACCGGTTGATCCTGATAAGGCAATGACTTGTCCTTGGGCAACGCGCTGACCCACGCTTACTTTGATTGATGAATTATGCGCGTACAAGGTCTTCGATCCATTGTCATGCAAAATGGTTACGAGGTTTCCGGCAATCGGATCCCACCCTGCAAAGACGACCTTACCACCATCGGCGGCTTTCACACTTGTTCCTGTTGCGGCCGAGAAATCAATACCGGTGTGATAGTTTGGTTGACCATACAAAGTACGCCATCCAAAACTTGACGTGACACGACCACTGACAGGATAAATGTAACGCCCAGTTGAAGCCGTAACCGGTTTTTTCTTGGTTCCTTTGGCAATCACGGTTTCGGTAGCCTCTACCGTTACCGTTTCATGCAACACTTCGCGTTCCACCTCAACCCCATTGACCTTTGTTATTAAGGCATGAATGGATTTGCTTCCTGCGGTTCCCGCCGTAACGGTTTTTTGTTGTCCTTCGTACAGGTTTGAATCTTCCACATACCGAATGGGGCTTTCAATCACTTCCACAAGCACCGTGTCGTCAATCGTCTCCACCTCTAATAATGGAACTTCCTTGACAATGTTTAGCTTGGTTCCTTCTTGAAGAGAATCCCACTCTGTTTCGGGATTGAGTTCGTTTAATTGCGTTTCTTGCATATTTGTGGCTTGCAAAATGCTTGCCAACGTATCTTCTTTTTCTACCATATAGGTATCGTATTTTTGAATTGTTTGCGCTAACGTATCCAAAATTTCTTCTGTCGTCGTGCTCTCCGTAGATAGAACATGCTCTTCCACAATCCCTACCGTGTCTTTGAACACCAAATCGGTCGTGTCTTGATTGATGAATGGCGCAATGAACGTTTTGATTACTTGGGTCAACTCGTCTTGACTCATTGAGGTCCCCACCATAACCTCATCAACACTTAGCACGAACGAGCGTTTCACTTCTTCTACTTGATCCAAAAGCTGCTCTTTCAATACGTCCTCTTTTACTACTTCTGCTTGAGGATATACCCCTACAGAAGCCGTTACTTCCTTTTGTAGAGAATAGGAATCGCCGATGGCCGCAGATACTTCTTCTTCTACAGTCGCGATGGTTTGGGGCAGTTGTGCATCTGTTTCGACAATTGCCACCGGAGTGCCATCCACTTGGATTTGGTACGCTACTTTGTAGTCCGTAGCCATTTTACTCATGCTGACAAAAAACAAGAAGCTACAGCTTAGCCCTAGCAACCATTGTGTTTTTGTCAACGATGAAACACGTTTGAATTGGGACGTAGCCCATGTTTGTGTATGGGAATAGAACCCTTTGGTTTGTGCACCAACATGCGCACTCGCTACTAAAAGCGCTGACTTCACGTTTTGTGCTACAAAGCTCATCTGGTTCAATATCATTTTTGCTTGTGCGTGTACCGTCTTTACTATATCTTTCTTTTTATTCAATACTCAATACCTCATTTCTTTACATTTTGTGCAACAACAGCATTTCTACTCAAGTGCACAAGAACCATTCTACCAACAAATTGTGCATATAATATGGCATGAATATCGGATTATGCGGTCTAATTGCCGTTAATATGGGCATAATTCGGGTTGAACATATCATAAATTGGCTTTTCGTTTGGTCTATATATAAAAAAAAGACACCGTGGTGGTGTCTTCAAATGGTTAAAAAAAATGCTTTTTTCACGACTGTTAGACCTCGAAATTAGCCCATTTTCCGGTTTTAAATCGAAAGAACGTTCCCAAAAAGCGCAAGACCTGATCAAAGAACAAGGCGAACCAAGCTCCAATCAAACCAAGCCCCAAAGGATAAGCCAAAAGGAAGGTCAGCGTTGGACGTAAGATGGTTGTCGAAACCAAAGACATTCCCGCAATAAACTTTACATCGCCTGCACCGCGCAATCCCCCCGCAGTAATGACTTGCGAGATTTGGAAAATGACCGTGACCACGATGATGAGTACAATTTGAGAACCCAATTCTATGATTTGTGGGTCTGTAGTAAAGGTACCAATCAAAACCTTACGGAACAAAATCATGATCAAAGCCAGCGATGCCCCCATAATCATCCCTAGTATTTGAGTAGTCCGTGAATAGATCATCGCCAAATCTTTGCGTTTCGCCCCCAAATTTTGGCCGACCAAAGCGGAATTGGCTATGGAAAGGCCATCTCCAATAGAGAACGAAATACTAATGATATTCATGCAAATTTGGTGGGTGGCAAAGGCCAAGGTGCCCAGTCCAGCCACGGTGGTGGAGTAAGCAAAAAAGCCTACACGCAAGAAAATTTGTTCTACAAAGGCACTGGATGCGATGCGATACAAATCGGTAATGGTCTTCCATTCAGGCAACCAGTACTTTTTGAAACTGGAGTACAAATAGTTTTTCTCATCCATGATGGAGTACACACTCATCATACAGGCAATCACATTACCCATTAGGGTAGCGATTCCTGCCCCAACCACACCGAGTTTTGGAAAGAACCAAATCCCGTTGATCAACAAGAAATTGAAAATCAAATTGACGACATTGGACGTTAAATTCGTTCTCATGGAAATTTTGGTATTGCCAATTCCACGCTGTGCCGCATTGATGGTCAGACCAATGCAAGAGAAGAAATTGCCAATCATGATGAGTTGGAAGTATTGGACGGCCGTAGTCAAATAATCACTGTTTGCTCCCGCCAACCGCAAGATGGGTTCTGCGAAAAAAGTGCCAACCAAACTCATCAAAAAGCTAAGTCCAATTGATAAAGTCAAAGCTCCGCGCAACGTCTTCATCGCTGCT
>JBOGAI010000044.1:0-11322 GCA_051655665.1 Erysipelotrichaceae bacterium
GATGGGGGTTGTGATTGCACTTGTTACCATGGTGGTAGGACTTGTTTTCCTTGAACCCATTTTAAACCTGATGGGGGCAACAGCGCAGGTTATGCCGTATGCGAAAGTGTACAGCGGATGGCTATTGATTGGTAGCGTATTCTCCATCATCAACATGGTTTTCAATAACCTGATGCGTACCGAAGGAGCAGCCAAACGTTCGATGCAAACCTTGATCATCGGGGCCTTAATCAATATTGTGTTGGACCCAATCTTTATGTTTGATTGGGGTCTTGGCATGGGCCTTGGTGGGGCAGCGGCAGCTACGGTCGTGTCACAAGCGGCCTCAACCGTGTTTTGTCTGTTTTATTTTGGACGTAAAAAATCAACGTTTACAATCAATCGTGCAACGCTATTCCACAAGACAAGCGAAGATGCGACCATTGTAAAAGAAATCTTCAAAGTGGGAGCTCCGGTACTTATGATGCAAATGCTATCTTCCATAGCGTTTGGGATTTTGAACTCCGCTGCAGGAGTTTACGGTGCAGCACCGCTTGCCAGCTTGGGCATTGTCAACAAAATCTATATGATTGTTTTGCAAATTATCATGGGGTATGTGCAGGCGTTTTTGCCCTTTACGGCATACAACATTGGAGCCAAGCAATATGGCCGCGTGAAAGAAGCCTTATCGTTTTCGCTGATGCTTTGTGGAGGGATTGGATTGGGAGCAACCATCTTGTTTCAACTCTTTCCTGAATTCTTTGTATCCATGTTTTCAAATGATCCTGAAGTACTAGTTCTTGGGGTCAACTGCTTGCGCGCGCAAACGTACTTGTTGTTGCCACTGGCTTTCATTCAAACGATGACCGCACTATTTCAAGCGAGTGGAAAAGCAAAAGAAGCGGGTATTTTGTCCATTGGGCGTCAAGGAGTATTCTTGATTCCACTGGTCATTGTGTTGCCAACCCTGTTTGCCAACAATGTGCCTTCAATTTTGGAAGCCTTGGTAACGCATCCGATGGAGCCAGGTCTTTATGGCGTCATGTTTGCTCAACCGATTGCTGATGTAATCTCCATGATTCTGTGTTTATTCTTGGCCAAGAAGACATTTGGTGAACTCAACCAAAAGGTGGCGGAGAAAGAAGAGTGTTTACAGGAGCAAAGAGCTTACTAAAACCACGCATGCGTGGTTTTTTTTGTGTAGAAGCGCAGGGTGTTGAAACAGGTTTTTGCACAAGGGGTGGTATAATAAAAGCAAGTAAAACCGTGCTATGAGAAAGAAGGCGAGGCAAAGATGGAATATTACGGAGAACAAAAGGAAATTTGTATCAGCTGCTTGCAAGCAAGTTTTGACCCGCTTCAACACGTACAAAAAAGCGAACAACACTTTGCCAATGAGTTGCAATGCTTGAGTCAGGCCTTGGTGCATCGCAACAAACAAATCATCTTGTTGGCAGGTCCTAGCGCTTCTGGCAAAACGACGACCGCGATGAAACTCATTCAGTTGTTGGCCAGCTACGAGCTGGAGGCAACCCTAATCTCGTTGGACGATTTTTATCTAAACCGAGAAGACATCCCATTACTAGAAAATGGACAGCGAGACTTCGAGACGCTTGCAAGTTTGGATCTGGACTATTTGGATCAAGTCATCAAAAATATATTGAACGGAGAATCCATTGAATTACCCAAATACGATTTTATCAGTGGCATGCGTTTGCCACATACCCAACATATTCCGTATCAATCAGACTTGATCTATGTGTTTGAAGGCATCCACGCGCTTGACCCCAAATTATCGCTTTTTTTAGATCGAGAAAGTGCGGTGCGCATTTTTGTTGATACCGCGAGCAACTACGTGGATGAACAAGGAATTCTCGTTCTTTCGCAAGAAGACATTCGTTTGACACGACGGTTGGTGCGCGATTATTATTTTCGCAATGCCAGCGTGGATTTGACCTTGAGTCTTTGGCCCAATGTACGCAGCGGAGAAGCCTTGTACATTCGTCCCTACGAAACCCTTGCCGATTATTTTCTAAACTCCTTGCATGGGTATGAACCGATGGTATACAAAGAACTTTTGCGCAATATTGTGCAAGAATCGACCCAATATGCCAGCCAAGCCAAGGCCTTGGTGGACAAGTATGAAGGCATTGAACCCATTGCGGTACAGCTAGTACCCGCCACTTCCTTGCTGCAGGAATTTCTTCCTAAATGACCCAAGATGCCTCGTATGAGGTATCTTTTTTTGATAAGGTGTCGATCTTTCGATGCAAACCCAAAATTAATCCAAATTATTAGTATAATAATTGTAAAGTTGTGGGATAAATTGTACTATGAAAAAAAGTAAGGAAGGTGTTTGGTTTGAAACTTCGCGCCCTGTATTTGACGTTGTTGATCGGTGCCATCGCACTGATTTCCTTTGTGTTGCTGCCCACGCGCAACGAAGAAAAATTCACCTATCAAGATCAAAAAGGAAATGAACTCGTTTCCTATTTTTATCCTGGAGAGCAAGACTTTGCGGTGCTCATCGTTCAAGGTTTTGCCAGTAACCAAGTACAAGCCATCGGGCTTGTTGCCAGCTTGCAGGAACAAGGCATTCCCGTCATGACAGTAGACTATGCGGGGCATGGCGAATCAGCGGGCGCTCTTGGATTTGACAATGCGACGAGTGATTACGTGTCACAAACCATTGCCCAAGCCACCTTGCAACTCATGCAAAAAACAGGCCTTCAGCAAAACCAAATCGTGCTCTATGGTCACTCGATGGGGGCGCGTGGCATCAGTGAATACCTTGTCAAACAACAACCCGATGTAAAAGGGGTGGTGCTGGTGGGTCCAAATTTGGATCTTCGCGACAAAGCAGGTCAGCTAGAACGTGAAACGTGGCCTGATTGGTTTGATGGGTTTTCAACGGATACCTTTACGGTGCCTACCTTGCTCATGCGAGGCAGCTTCGATGAAATCTTCACCGAAGAGATGTACGCCCAATTGATCTCGATCATCGGCAATCAATATTTGACAACCCATGAAGCGAATTTGGTCTTTCACACCTACGAAATGTATTCAAGCAGCATTCATCATTCGTTTTTTCGCTTTCTTGAAGAAATCAGTGGAGAAGACTTGCGCTATGACTATCGACAATCGTTGTTGAATGCTTGTTGGCTGTCCATTGTGGTACTGAGCTTATTGCTCATCCGCAATGAACTCAAAACCGAAAAAGGGCAATGGAAATGGTCCCTGCGCCATTTGTTGTTGCTACGAGGCAAGCAAACCTTGCTAGGGTTACTCGGAGTAATCCCGTTTGTATTGAGTGTGTGGTTGTTGGCTGGTCAGGGCTTTATGGTGTTTACGTATGCGATTATGATTACGTTAACCTTAATGGGGTTTGGCTTGCTTTCCTATTACCGTAGGGAACTTTCTTCCTTGCCAAAAGGCAGCTTTCAGCCATCCATCGTTTTTGCATTGTTTTTATTGCTCATCTTGATGGGGCTAGTAATGGATTCAGGCATTGGAACCTTCTCCTTAAGTGAAGGACGCTGGTATCACTTCTTGACGTATGTTGCCCTCAGTTATCCATTCTTCTTGGGCCAATACATTGAAGTGCGCGTTCAAGAAGGTTATCGGAATCAAAGTTGGACGTATCTACTTTCGAGTGTGTACCCACTTGTTGTCTTGGTGGTTGTCTTTTTGGGGTTTGGCAGTTGGAGTAGTGTCAGCGCGATGGTGCCGATGCTGTTGGGACTATTGCTTGTCATGCATGTCAATGTGTGGCTGGTGCAGCGAAAGGCACACCCGTATTTAAGCACACTGGTGTTGACGATGATGTACCAAGTATTATTGGTGAGTGGTTCTCTTCTTTTTCGATAAGTCCACAATCCCATCGCATTACAACCTTTATTCTACTTTATTGAGATTTTATTGCATTTTTATGTAAAAATAGCTATGATAAAAAGGAGATTACCGTATGAGAGAAGAAATTGCAGGGGGGCAAATCAAATGGATGTTCAATTAAGACATGTAAGCAGCGAAGAGGATATGAAACAATATTGGATTTTGTTCGATAATCATATTGTCGGGAAGCATCGCAATTCCACGATTGGTCAATTGCACATTGATACCGCAATTCGCTTTTTTTCGGAAGAATTTCGAACCCGGACCCAAAAATTGATGGAGCGAGAGACCTCACCGATGCGCTTGATGCTCATTGAGTGCAATCAAAAGCCGGTAGGATTGATCTCGTATGTCGTATACGAAGGTGCCAATAAACGCTGTGCGCTACTCGAATTTGGACTGAGTGGATTGTATCGCAGTCAAGGAGTCGGTTCAAAAGCGTATCGTTTGTGGGAACAACACGTCGAACAGGGTGGGGGAAACTTTGTCGAAGTGGTGCCATCCAACCACGACAACTTGCGGTTCTACAAGCGTTTGGGCTTTTCCAAAAGCGACCAAACCACACCGGATGGTGCCCATTACTATCGAAAAATATTGCTATGACGCCCAAAAGCGTCGTTTTTTTTGTACGTAAGTGTAACCGTTATCATCAAATTGCGACCTTGTAAGAATCGATACTCTATGTTAGAATAATGATTGTGAAAGTTTTAACATTCGGAGGGGAACATGCTCATTGAAATCTGTGTCGGAAGTTCTTGTTTTATCAAAGGAAGCAGTGAAGTCGTACGCGTCTTTCAAGACCAAGTGCAAACACATCAATTGGGGCACAAGGTGGAAATGCGCGGATCGTTTTGTTTGGGGCATTGCATGAATGGAGTGTGCATGCGCATTGATGGACGCTACATTGATCATGTTTATCCCGATTGCGCAGTGGAAGTATTTGAAAAAGAAGTGCTGGAGGTTTTGAAATGAATGCCTTTATCCAATATCATAGTGCCAACTGTGTCGATTGCAACCGTTGCATTCGCCATTGTCCGGTAAAAGCCATTCGATACAACGAAGGCAAAACCGAAATCCTGGAAGACCATTGCATCTACTGTGCCAATTGTGTGGTGCAATGTCCCCAACAAGCCAAGACCATCCGTTCGGATTTGCAAACGTTTGAGCGAATGCTTCAAGAGGAACAAGTCATTGTGTTGCTTGCACCAAGCTATGTTGCCTCCTTTGACCAGCATTCCCTTGAAGCCATCGCACAGGCGTTCAAACAAATCGGAGTGCACGAGGTCTTAGAGGTAGCGCAAGGAGCAAAACAAGTGAAGAGTGCCTACGAGGCACAGCTGAAAGCGAAGGGTGGGTTGCTCATCAGCAGTTGCTGCCCAAGCGTCAATCGGTTCGTTCAAAACGAGTTCCCGCATTTGGTGGACTACTTGGCGAAGGTACTCTCCCCAATGGAGGCCACTGCGACTTTGGCCAAACAAGACTACCCTCACGCCAAAGTGGTGTTTGTGGGCCCATGTTTAAGCAAAAAAGTGGAAGCGCAAGAATCAAATGGTTTGGTTGATTTGGTCTTGACGTTTGAGGAAGTAGAATCCTTGTTTGCCAAGCGTTCTTTTGCGTGGCTACAAGAAAAGCAAGCTTCTCTTGATCCCAAATTGTCACGCTTTTTCCCCGAGGCGGGTGGCATCATCAAAACCTTGGAACCACAAAAAGACACGACCTACATCGCCCTTAGCGGCATTGAGTCCATCAAAGAGGCGCTAGCATCCCTTCCCATGCCTTTTGCGGGAAACCTGTTCTTGGAGTTGAGTGCCTGCGAGGGGAGTTGCATCAAAGGACCGGCCTTAAAAAAGACCAGTGCCATCTCAGCGCAATTGCGCTTGCAAGCGCAAGGGGCGAGTGAGCGCAAAGACGACTTTGAAACCGAAGAACTCGAGCTGCACAAAACCTTCGCCGCTCGTGTCTCCACTGTGATGACCTTTAGTGATGCTCAAATTCAAGAAGTGTTGGCGCATATTGGAAAATTTGAGCCCAAAGACGAACTCAACTGTGGGGCTTGTGGCTACCAAAGTTGCAAAGAAAAGGCACAAGCGGTCTTGCAAGGCAAGGCGCAAGAGCAAATGTGCTTGCCCTTTATGAAAAAACGGGCCATGTCCATTGCCAACCAAGTCATGGATATATCGCCAAATGTTGTCATTGCGGTGGATACGCATTTTCAAATTCAACTTTTCAACCAAGCGGCGCACGACTTGTTTGCGCTTCCTTCTGGAATTGATTTGATTGGAAAAAGCATCGATCCTTATTTCCCCATTGCGGAATTTGCCTATGTCCTAGAGCAACTTTCAATTAGCGAAGAACAAAAATACCTCGAGCACATCGATAAATACGTGGATTTGCACATCATTTATAATCCTGAACTGCAACTGGTGATGCTGCTCATGAAGGACATCTCACAAGAGGTGGAACTGCGCAAAAAACGCATGGCATTGCAGCAGGAAACGTTTGAAATTACAAATAGTATTGTCCATAAGCAAATGCGGATCGTCCAAGAAATCGCATCCTTGCTTGGGGAAACAACTGCGGAAACCAAACTGGCCCTCACTCAACTCAAGGAGCTGATTCGTGATGACGAATAAGAATCCCACCTATTTCATCGATCATGCCTTTAGCAGTTTGCATAAGCATGGCGAGGAGCTGTGTGGAGATCGGGTGATGTGTGTACATCAAAACGAGTATAGCGTCATTGTTTTGGCGGATGGCTTGGGCAGTGGAGTCAAGGCCAACATCTTGGCCACGTTGACCAGTAAAATCATTTCAACCATGGTCGCCGGTGGTTTGACGGTGGAAGATTGCGTGGAGACGATTGCGCAAACCTTACCGGTATGCCAGGTGCGCAAAATCGCCTACTCCACATTTTCAATTCTGAAATTACATCAAGATTCCACGGCCTATGTGGCACAATTTGATTCTCCAAGCATTGTGATTTTGCGAGATGGCAAAGTGTGGGAGCCGCCCTTCATCCGGCGAACCATCGGCAGCAAAGAGGTCTTTGAAGCCACGTTTACAGTAGAATCGTTTGATACTTTTGTCATGATGAGTGATGGGGTCATTCATGCCGGATTGGGCAATATTTTGAATTTTGGGTGGCAATTGCCCCAAGTGGTCCACTTTTTGGAACAAACCTACCAAGAAAATTTATCGGCCAAAGCCATGAGTACTTCGTTGGTGGCCCGTTGCGAACAGCTGTATGGGGGGCACATGGGGGATGATACGACCGTATCGATTTCCCGCATGATGCCAGTGAAACTGGTCAATATCTTGATTGGGCCACCAAGCAAGGCGGAAGACGACTTTGTGGTCGTGAAAAAGTTTTTAAGCAGTCCGGGCAAGCACATTGTATCCGGAGGGACGACCTCCAACATTGTTGCCCAGTATTTAAATAAACCCGTCGTCTTGCAAATGGAAAGCATGAACGGACAAGTCCCACCGACCGGTGCGTTAGAAGGCATTGATTTGGTCAGTGAAGGGGTCATTACCTACAATCGGGTCATGGAACATTTGGCATTGCTGGTAGAGGAATCGCATTTGGATACCTCCTGGTTGACCAAAAAGGACGGTGTTTCGCAAATCACCAGAATGCTTGTTGAAGAAGCAACCCATGTCAATTTTATGGTGGGATGTGCCAAAAATCCAGCCCATCAAAATCCGTTGATGTCGATTGATTTGAGTGTGAAATTGCAAATTGTGAAAACGATTGCGCAGTATTTAGAAAAATTAGGAAAGATTGTAAAGGTGGAATATTACTAATGGATAAAAATCTTATTTTTGACACAAATGTGCAACTATTGAAAAACAAAGTACTTACGAAAATGGCAAAATTGGCCTATGAAGATCGTTTGATTGACATCTTCTACGACGTGCCGGAGCAAATTGTAGGAAAAAAACCTTCGATGCGCTGCTGCATCTACAAAGAAAAGGCCATCATCCAAGAGCGCATCAAGTATGCGTTGGGGGGCAACCGCAGTGATGCTTCCATCATTGAAGTCATCGACATTGCCTGTGACGAATGTCCGGTGGACCGCTTTCAAGTGGGAAGTGCGTGTCGTGGGTGCATCAGCAAACGCTGCGAACATGTATGTCCCAAGGATGCAATTTCCTTTATTGACAATCGTGCGTACATCAACCAGGAAAAGTGCATTTCATGTGGGAAATGTGCGCAGGCTTGTCCTTATGGGGCGATCAATGAACACATTCGCCCTTGCATGAAAGCATGCAAGATCAAAGCCATTTCAATGGATGCGGATCAAAAAGCCAAAATCGACAAGGACAAATGCGTGGAATGCGGTGCGTGCATGCAACGCTGTCCATTTGGTGCCATCACGGACAAAAGCTACATCATCGATGCCATTGAGATGTTGAAAAATAAGAAAAACCAACCCGTCTTTGCTTTGATTGCCCCTGCATTTGCGACGCAATTTGCCTACACCACTGCAGGCAAAGTCGTAGCGGCATTGGAACAAATCGGATTTAAAGACGTCTTTGAAGCGGCACTTGGTGCGGACATGGTTTCGTTGAAGGAAAGCGAAGAGCTTTTGGAGAAGGGGTTCTTGACAAGTTCTTGCTGTCCAGCCTTTGTCAACTTCATCGAAAAGGCGCATCCTGCCATGCTCGAACATGTTTCGCACAATGCTTCCCCAATGGTAGAAATGGGACGTTTCATCAAAGCGAAACATCCCAATGCCAAAGTCATTTTCATCGGGCCTTGTACGGCCAAGAAAATGGAAATGAAGCGGGACCATGTACAAGGAGCCATCGATGCCGTCTTGACCTTTGAAGAATTACAAGCCCTCTTTGATGCCAATGAGATCAACTTTGCAACCATTGAGCCAAAACAACTGGACCAAGCAACCTACTTTGGACGAATTTTTGGTCGCAGTGGAGGATTGTCAGAAGCGGTCAAAGCGACACTGATTGAGAAAGGCATCGAGTTTGATTTGCGTGCCGAGCGTTGTGAAGGGCTAGACCAGTGCAATGTGGCCTTATTGAAGGCGACCAAAAAAGTCGGCAATGCCAACTTTATTGAGGGAATGGCTTGTTCGGGTGGCTGCATTGGAGGTGCAGGATGCATTTCTTATTCTCTAAAAGATCGTGCTACCATTGATAATTTCTCCAAAACCGCCACCAAAAAGAGTTTGGAAGAAGCCGTCTTATTGGCTCATAACGTCGTAAAAGCATAAAAAGTCCTATGAGGACTTTTTATTTTTTTAGAAGGCACTCTTCGTGCAACGCGTTGATGAGTTCGGGTTCAGGGTCAATGTAAATGGTTTTGTAATTTTGCAAATACACTTGCCCTAAGACACGATTTTTTGGCTTCTTCAAGTTTTTGGCGGAAGTATAGTTGACCGGAACGGAAGAAGAGTGACGCGCTTTGGAGTAGAAAGCGGCCAACATGGCAGCTGCTCGAATGATGGGCTCGCTTGGCTGTTCGCTAAGTACTAGGACATGGGAGCCGTGAATGTCTTTGGCGTGGAACCAAGTGTGGTTTTTGCGTGCCAAGGTATAGGTGATGTAATCGTTTTGCAAGTTGTTTTTTCCTACATAGATTTTGATGCCTTCCACTTCAAACACCAAAAAGTTGGGTACCGCCTTGACCTTGCTTTTACGTAAACGCGTGTCGGTTGGGGCAATCAAGTGGTGATCGACGAGCTCTTGTCGAATTTCGATGGCATCTTGGAAGCTTGCGTATTCGAGTTGGGTTTGGATGCTTTCCAAATAATCGATTTCTTGCAAGGTTGCTTCAATTTGTTTTTCCATTTCGACCAAAGCCGTTTTGCTTTTGTGATACAAACTGTAGTATTTGTTTGCATTTTCTTTGAGGCTGCGTTTGGGGTCAAGTGCGATGGTCAACATTGCTTCGCTGGAAAAGGACGGCAATACCGCTTGTCTCGCTCCTTTTTCGATTTGCGAACCATAGGCAAACAGCAAATCGCCGTATTCTCGGTACAAGTCGCCCCCTTGTGCTTTGGTATAGGTTTGTTCAAGCTTGGGAAGCTTGGCTTTGTTTTTGTTTAGTTCTTTTTTGACGACCCTGTACAAATCGCCGGATTGTTGGCGAATGCGCTCTTTTTCTTCTCGTTCGTCAAATAATAAATCGATGCCTTCCATCAAAGGATAGGTTTTCCCCTCACAGTTCAAATGAGTCAAGGGGATGATGTGGTTATACGCTTTTCCTTCACATTCATAGACATACAAAGACGTTGTTTGCGCAAGTTGTTGCATGATCTGGGCAAACGATTCTGCGTGGTCGAGACGATAGGCCACTTCCGTAGCCAATAGTTTGGAAAATCCATGGAATTCTTTTTGGAAATCCATGGTCGACAAGACCGTTTGCTCATAGGTAAATGGATTTTGTTTGGGTAAGGGTTGTACGGGAATAAAGTGTGCACCAGGATGGATGGTGCGGGCATGTTCTAAAAAGGGGGGGATGCGTTTGATGGCATCGACAATGCGCCCCTCTTGATCTACCAAAATCAAATTGGCATATTTGCCCATGAGTTCCACATACATCGCATATTCTTTGAAATCCCCTAACTCATTGCGTTTTTGAATCGTAAATTTGAAGGCGCGATCCAGCCCGCATTGTTCCAGCTTGACGATGACGCCTGCTTCGATGTGCTTGCGCAGCACCATGATGAAATTGCTTGGGGTGTCGAAGCTGGTATAGTTTTTGGTCGTCAAATGCATGCGGTTGTATTGTGAATGTGCCGAAATCAACAACTTGTGGGAGTGGTTGCTTGAGCGCAAGGTAAACAAGGTGTCAGTGGTGCTGACCCCTTGGATTTTATTGATTTTTAAGGGCAACAGCGGGGTGAGAACACGTGCGGTTGCATGAAGAAAAAGTCCATCAAATGCCATAAAAGATCCTCCTAATCGTCCTTATTATAGCATAGCTTTTCCTCGATTCCTCGCATGTGGGTCAAAAAAAGAAATTTGCGTTGACAATGCCCCTTTCACTCGGTAAAATTAAAGGAAACAAATGAGGTGTGTTATGAAAAAAGGCTTGTTGATTATTATTAGTGGACCAAGCGGAGTGGGCAAAGGTACCGTGCGAAATTACTTTATGCACGACCCCGCTCTCAACTTGGCATACTCGATTTCGATGACGACGCGCAGCGCTCGTGATGGGGAGGTAGATGGCAAAGATTACATCTTCACCACCCGCGAACATTTCCAAAGTGCAATTCAAAATGATGAGTTGTTGGAATGGGCAGAATTTGTAGGAAACTACTATGGAACCCCGCTTTCCAAAGTCAATGAATTGCGTGAGCAAGGAAAAAATGTAGTGCTTGAAATTGAGGTGCAAGGAGCGACACAAGTAATTCAAAAATGCCCGGACGCGTTGACCATTTTCATCGTACCACCTAGCATGGACGAATTGGAGCGTCGCATTCGCGG
>JBOGAI010000045.1:0-4392 GCA_051655665.1 Erysipelotrichaceae bacterium
CATAACGCATGATGACTTGAATTTGTTCCCTTTTCTCCTTGTTGTAACAATGAATCGGACAGTGGGCACAAAACGTTTTTGCTTCCATGCGTGGACAGCGATCGCTTCTTTGATGCGCATAATCCAGCAACGCTTGGCACTGTGGACACAACGATCCTTTGGTTCCATGGTGCTTCTTACAGTACAGTTGCACCATGTGCCCCACTACCACTTTCTCTTTTTGGCGTTTTTGCTCAGTTCGCATACGAGGTACGCCCTTTTTCCACATTCACGATGGAGTCCGCAACACGCATGCTGGAATCACGGTGGGAAACCAACACAATGGTTTTATCCTTTCTTGCTTCCTTTAAGGAGCGAAGAATAATGGCTTCATTCAAACTATCCAAATTGCTGGTTGGCTCATCCAACAGCATGAATGGAGCATCGTGCAAGAACGCACGTGCCAAGCCGATGCGTTGACGCTCTCCTCCAGACAAGAAGTCTCCCAATTCGCCTACGGAGGTATCATAGCCGTGAGGGAGGGCCATGATAAACTCATGGATGGATGCCTTCTTACAAGCCTCCATCATCTCCTCTTCCGTGGCATCCCATTTCGCGACCAACAAGTTTTTGCGAATGGAATCGTGAAACAAGTGGGTGTCTTGGGTTACAAAGCTTTGCATATCGCGCAGATTACACGTATTGATGTGTTCAATGGCACGCTCGGAAATCATGACGTGACCATGTTGGGCTTCCCAAAAACGCATCAACAGTTTCAGCAAGGTCGATTTCCCACTGCCAGAAGGACCTTTGATTCCAATGATTTGATTTTGGGCGATGTCGAGCGAGAACCCATTCAAGATCCGTTTCTCATCGTACCCAAAGACCACTTGTTTGAGCGTTGCTCCGTTAAATGCTACTTCTGTTGCACCAACCACCTCTTTCACAATCGGTTTCTCTTCCAATAGGGCAAGCACTCGTTTTCCAGAAGCCAGTGTATGTTGCAGGGTGGAACCCAAATTGGCAAGGGCAACAACCGGGCCAAAACTGCTCATCATGGCAATGGTGGAAAGCAATACACCCTCAAATCCAATGTGGCCTTGTTGATAGAGAACAAGGGCGGCCAAAAGCATCAAGAGATCAAACCCTAAGATGGTGAAATTGGTCATGCCGATGCTATGGGCACTGATGTGTTTGATTTGATCTTCTTTTGCCAACAAGGCATCCGTACGCTCATTCATTCCCGCAAGGCGTGCTTGTCCTGTATTGTATTGCAAGGTTTCATCCAAGCCACGGATGCTCTCCAAGACATAACTGGAGAGTTCCCCACTTTGATTGCGCAAGGTCAAACCCAAATTCTTGTTTTTGCGTGAAGTAGTGATGGGAATAATGACCCCAACACTGAAATACGCAAACAATGCAATGAGGGCAAGCGTAAAATGGAACTGTCCAATAAAGCCCACCATCAAAAGAGAGAACAAGAAGGCAATGGCAATCGGAGAAATCGTATGTGCATAAAACACTTCCAACAACTCTATATCCGAGGTAATGGTATAAATCAAATCGCCGCGATCTCTTCCTTCCAGTTTGGCAGGAGAGAGGGCACGCAGAGCCACAAACACCTTATTGCGAATGAGGGCCAAGATTTTAAAGGCAATGTAGTGATTGCAGTATTGTTCGCCATATCGAAAAAGTGCGCGCAACAAAGCCAACCCAACGGCCATTGCAAACAAAGTTGGCAAGACGTTGGCAAACGTTTCTTGCAGGATAGCTAAAATGGAATATCCGCCGATGATGGTGATGAAGGATGCACTCAAATGTCCAATGATCCCCATCGAAATGGCAAGCAGCATGGTCCCAAGCATCGGTTTCACCAAGGTAATCAGCTTGGCCATAATGGTCATGTTATTTTGTTTTTTCATGCTTTATCCTCCTATCCTTACATTTTCCAACGCTTGTTGGGTATTCCACAATGCTGCATAAGTGCTACTATTTGCCACCACTGCCTCATGACTTCCTTGTTCTTGCAACACTCCATGCTCTAGCACATAAATGCAATCCGCTGCCACAACATGGGCCAAACGGTGGGAAATCACGATGACCATTTTGGTTTTGGCCAGCTGTGTGATCACATCCATAATGTCTTGTTCACTTTCCACATCAATGCTTGAAGTGGCTTCGTCAAACACATACACCGGTGTGTCGTGCAATAGCGCACGCGCCAGCGTCAAACGCTGTCGTTGCCCGCCCGACACATTGGCAGCACGCTCTTGCAATACGGTATCCAAGCCTTGATGACTTGACGCAAAGTCTGCCATTTTGACTTGTTCGAGCACTTCCCACAAGGCTTGGTCAGTGGCATCCGGATTGCCCATCAACAAGTTTTCACGAATCGTTCCTTTAAACAAAGTCGCATGATGCGAAACATAGGTTATTTGGTCGAGCAATGATCGCTCCGCAATGGTGTTCAGTTCTTGCTGGTCAAGACGAATCGATCCTTGATAGCCACGATTGCGTCCCATCAAAATGCCCGCAATGGTGGATTTCCCACTACCCGAAGCACCCACGATGGCGCTTAAACGTCCTTTGGTAAAACGTAAGTTGATGTCTTGTAGAATTTCGCGATGCGCATCGTATCCAAAGCACACGCCACTCCACATTATTTCGTTCACATCAGTAAGGCAAACTTCATTTGCTGCTCCTTCTGGTGTATCCAGCAAGGCGAAGATCTTGTCAATGGCAGCCATGCCGTTCATCGCGACATGGAAATAGCTTCCTAGTAGTCGCATAGGAATAAAAAAGTCCGCTGCAAGCAACAAGATGAAAAGCGCCCCAAACAGTCCAATGGCTCCTGCTTGGTATTGCAACATGGCCACAATCAAGCCCAAGGCTGCCCCACCATATGCGATGAAGTCCATAATGGTGATGGAGTTGAGTTGCATTTGCAACACCTTCATCGTAATGACACGAAAGCGTTCTGCTTCCAGATTCATTTCTTCATTTTTGTACCCATCGCTTTGGTAAATCTTCAAGGTTGTGAGTCCTTGCAAGTTTTCCAAGAAAGAATCTCCAAGCGCGGTATATTGTCCCCAGTATTTGGACAACAGTTTCTTGGCCCACGTTTGCACTAGGGCAATGGCAATGGGGATAAGCGGTACGCATACAAGCAAGACGAGTGCCGCCGGAAGATTGATGAAGGCCAAAATGATAAACAACGTCAGGGGTGCCAACATGGCATAAAAGAATTGAGGCAAGTATTGTCCGAAGTAAAGTTCGATTTGATCGACCCCTTCCACTGCAACTTGAACCACTTCACTGGTTTGGACATGGTCACGGTAGGCATTGCCAAGTCGCAGCAGTTTCGCATAAATCTGCTCACGCAAGGTTTTCTTTACGGCCTTGCTAGAGTAAAAGCTCATTCGATGGGCTAGAACATTGCAACCATAGCGTACCACAAGCATCGCCACTGCAATAAGCGCCAACGAGATGATTTGTTCTGTCGTTGCCCCTTGCTTTGCGGCAAGTGCAAGAACCGTACAAATTGAAGCAATGAGTACCACGTTTGCCAGTAACGCAATCCATTGGTACAACACATTAAGTGCGATGAATTTCTTACTCTCCGGCACTACACCAATCAATCGTTTGTTAATCATCATGGCGTAACCCTCTTTTCGCATTCACTTTGGATGTGATGTAGCCCGCAATCAACATGGCGACAAAGAGGAGTGACAATGCCTTGTGCACGCTTAATAGTGCTGGGATATGGGCATTGATCATACCAAGCAATCCCATAACAAAGGTCAACACGGCAAACCCTAAAAAGCCAAAGATCACTTTTTTACTGTAGTTCTTTTGCGTAAACGCATAAATGGCTGACAGGATGACAAATAAGGTTGCTCCTACTTTGTGAAGATGAATGCCCGTAATGGGTACTGCAATCGTAAAGAGTAAACTGATAAAAATTGAGACTTGTAATGTTTGTTTCATGACCTAAATCCTCCTTGTAACTGTATATCGGTCTTTCCATAATGGAACGTAACGTTTTCCAAAGTTAGACGAAACTAACTTAAATCGTAAAAAAATAATTTTTGTTATCCGAAGCTAACATTCAATAGTTTACTAGTTTGTTCTTAGAATGTCAACCGCATTTTGTCTTTTTTTTGTGCATCTCCATTTAGTTTCGAACAGAAAGCACAGAAAAAAGAGCAACAACACGATATGCATTGCTGCTCTTTGATATTTTTTTGCCTGTAAACATCGGCTCTTTTTTTTGGTATCTTCTCACATCAAATCGGTCTGCATTCATGACCTTGTTCCATGCACGAATAAAGTCGTGGATGAATGGAATCAATCCATCATCCGCACCATATACTTCCGCAATGGCTCGCAATTGAGAATGCGATCCAAAGACCA
>JBOGAI010000046.1:0-3525 GCA_051655665.1 Erysipelotrichaceae bacterium
ACCCCCATCACCATCGCAAGTCCCGCGGTACGGTCTGCCATTTCTTTTTCATTGGAACCCAATTTGCGACCAGCATAGGAGCTTGCTCCGATTCCTACAAGCATTCCCATCGCTGTAATCATAATAAACAAAGGAAAGCCAATGGATACCCCAGCCATTGCGTTCGTATCGTGCAACATTCCAACAAACAATGTATCAATAAAATTGTACATTGCAGTAACCAGCATCGCAATGATGCTTGGAATCGCCAACGTAATCAGCGTTGAGCGAATGGGTCCATCTTTCATCATTTGTGTGCGTTTTAACTTCGCATCCATGTCGATTCCTCCTTACTTACATTTTCTTTCGCAAATAAATATTTCACTTGCGAATTAATTACGACTTTATCATTTTAGCATATTTTTTAGCGGTGTGAGCACCAAATTTCACCAATTTTGACTTGTGAACCCCTCACTCATGCAATAGGGTAAAAAAAGACATCGCGTCAGCGATGCCTAAAATAGAACTTCGGGATATGCACCTTGCGCAATCAAATCACGAATGGACTGCTGCACAAATGGTTTGTCTTCTTGGTACGTTACCCCAAACCACGTATCCTTGGATTGTAGAACGGTTACGTTGATTTGTCCTTCTTGCAACAACTCGCCCACAAATACCGGAATGAGCACTTCTCCCTTTTCGGGATTTGCATCGAGTTTGCTTTGTAAATCCGCTTCAAAACGCGCCAACGTCATGTCCATCATCGCTGGCTTAAAGCCCCACATGTTCATCGAAACGCTCATTGCAGCGTCAACATCCACCCATGTATCCTCTTTTTGATAGCCCACTTTTCCTTCTTTTTTCTGTAGGCCGCTGACTTCTTCAATGGCTTGTAGTTGTCCATCGTTGACATGACACAACCCGCGGGTTACTCCACCGTGTTCGGTCAATGTTTTGTCCAAACGATATCCAATCATGCAATGTTGGGCAGGATCCGTATTATGGGTCAAGAAATCATACAATTGCACAAAGCCATCTGCTCCATAAAAATCATCAGCATTTAAAATGGCGTAAGGGGCATCCACGACATCGCGGGTACAATACATGGCATGTGTGGTCCCAAGGGGTTTGGTGCGCTGTGCTAGCACCTTGATGGATGCGGGAACGTCTTTGATGTTTTGAAACACATAGCGTACTTCACAGTCCTTTGGCAGTTTATCTCCTACCATGGTCTTGAAATCGTCGTGCATTTCTTCCTTAATGATAAACACAAAGCGTTTGAATCCGGCTTTATAAGCGTCATAGCAGGTGTAGTTGAGAATGACTTCTCCATGTGGACCGATGGGATCAATTTGTTTTAATCCACCATAGCGACTCCCCATTCCCGCTGCTAATACGACTAACATTGGCTCTTTTCGCATTTAAAATCCTCCTAAAAGTACACTCATTATAACACACTACTGATCACTTTTCACTGTAATTTCAAACGCATCTTCCTTTGCACTTACCAAAAGAGTGGTTCCACTTCCCAACTCTTCTTCCAAGACCAAACGGGCAATGCTCGTTTCGATTTCACGGTTAATCAAACGCTTCAGTGGGCGTGCGCCATACGTTTGATCAAAGCCAAGTTCACAAATCAAATCATAGGCCGCTTCATCCACTTGCAAGAAAAAATCATGTGCAGCAAGTCGGGTTCCCAACTCTTTGATGAATTTTTCCGCAATCTTGCGCACCATCGCGCCTTCTAATGGATTGAAGATCACAATTTCATCAATGCGGTTGATGAATTCTGGTTTGAAATGTCGTTTGAGTTCTTCCAAGTAGTGTTCATAGCGTCTGATTTTCTCAAAGGCAAACTGGGAACCCAAATTGGAGGTCATAATCAAAATGGTATTTTTAAAGTCGATTTTGACTCCTTTGTTGTCGGTAATATGCCCATCATCCAGAATTTGCAATAAGACATTGAACACTTCCGGGTGGGCTTTCTCCACTTCGTCAAATAAGACAATGGAGTATGGGTTTCGACGAACCGCTTCGCTGAGCTGTCCACCTTCTTCATATCCCACATATCCCGGAGGCGCTCCAATCAAGCGGGAAACGCTAAATTTTTCCATGTATTCACTCATATCAATGCGAATCAAATGTCGTTCATTGTCAAAGAGTTGCTTCGCCAACTGTTTGGCCACCTCCGTTTTCCCCACTCCGGTAGGTCCCAAAAACAAGAAACTGCCAATCGGACGCGTTTCGTCTTGGATTTGGGCTTTGCTTCGGATGATGGCATCACTGACCAAAGAGAGCGCCTCGTCTTGACCCATGATTTTTTCCTGCAACGCTTCCTTCAAATGCAATACTTTATGCCGTTGGCTTTCCACAAGTCTTGAGACTTCAACCCCACTCCATCGCGATACAATTTGGGCGATAATCGCTTCGTTGACGACTTCTTGAATCAGTTCGTTTTCTTTGTGGTTTTCGCCCTCTTGCAAGCGTTTTTGCAAGGTGGGAATCGTATCGTATTGCAGCTTGGCTGCCACTTCATAGTGGGCCTCGTTTTGCGCCTGTTCAAGTTGCACCTTGGCTTGTTCGAGTTGAACCTTTAACGCTTGTTGCGCATCTACGCGGTGCTTTTCATCGTTCCACTTTCCTACAAGAACATCTTTTTGGGCTTGTAGCAGTGCCAATTCTTCCTTGATTAAGGCCAAACGATCCAAAGCCTTCTTGTCTTGTTCGCTTTTCATCGCGACTTCTTCGATTTGCAGTTGCATGATTTTACGTTGCATGGAATCGAGTTCCTCCGGCATGGAATCCATTTCCACACGCAACATCGCACAGGCCTCATCGACCAAATCAATCGCCTTGTCTGGCAGAAAGCGGTCGGTCAAATAGCGTTTTGACAACACGCTGGCCGCAATGAGGGCTTCATCCATGATGCGTACACCATGATAACTTTCAAAGCGCGATTTGATTCCACGCAAGATGGAGATGGTTTCTTCCACACTTGGTTCTTCCACTTGTACCCGTTGGAATCGACGCTCCAAGGCTGCATCTTTTTCAATGTGCTGACGATACTCTTTGAACGTTGTGGCCCCGATGCAACGCAGTTCTCCACGTGCCAGCATTGGCTTGAGCATATTCGCCGCATCCATGGATCCTTCCGTTTTTCCAGCTCCGACCAAATTGTGCAATTCGTCTATGAACAACAAGATTGATCCATTGCTTTGTTCGACTTCTTGCAACACGGCTTTGAGTCGTTCTTCAAACTCCCCACGGTACTTGGCCCCAGCAATCAATAGACCCATATCCAATTCAATGAGCTTTTTGTCACGCAAATTAAGCGGGACATCTTTGCTGTAGATGCGATGCGCTAAGCCTTCCACGATGGCGGTCTTCCCAACGCCGGGTTCTCCGATGAGCACCGGATTGTTCTTGGTTTTACGTGACAAAATCTCCATCACACGGCGGATTTCCGCATCGCGGCCGATTACCGGATCGATTTTCCCGTTGCGTACTTGTTCAACCAAATCGCGTCCATATTTTTTCAAGACTTCT
>JBOGAI010000047.1:0-8967 GCA_051655665.1 Erysipelotrichaceae bacterium
CAAAACGTTTGGATGATTTTTTAGGGTAACAATACCACAAAACACCATCCTCCCCCAGTTTTGCGACGACTTGTTCCGCCGTGGCCTCGATTTGTTCCCTGCTGGTGACAAAGGCAATCACAAAGTCAACTTGGTCAAGTTCTTGTGCGCTTTCGACGATTGTTGCCTCCTTGGCGAACTCTTGTTGCAGGGGATGCAAGTGAGGCGGCACATTGAGCATCACAATGATCGCACTGCCCTTGTAGTTCATTTTCTTCAATACATCATGCATAACGTTTTCTCCTTCGTTGCTTGCTTAAAGTGGTGTTGCGCTTTTTCGATACGGCTCTTCCCGCACCAACTGACCATACACGATTTTGAGAAACAGCAACGGCATCAACCATTCAAACCCCACAACCGGAACTAGGCCATACGCATTTACCAAAATAGCCCCCATGATGAGCAGCATGGAAACCGGTCGTTTCAAATACAGCGGGGGTGCCCAAACAAGCACACTTGCCCCCAAAAGCAGCACGTACCATAAAATACCGGTTGTCACTTGCGCTGGTGCCAAAAAGCCCCACACCAAAATGGAATGGATGTGGAAACTGGCAAAGAGCAATTTGTTTTTCACCGCTTTCCCAAGCGGTCCTTCTTGTGGGCTCACTGGGCTGTGGTACATGCGTTTGAGGGAGTTCAAGCTGTTGCATACAACCCCACCGCCTACGTCAAAGGCCAACACGAGGGCAAGCACAAGACCGCCCCCTCCCCCTGCAATTTCAAGACGCTTGGTTAGGAGTAACAGCAACAAGACCATAGGCACAAAAAGACTCGCCCCCAAGGCCAATGCGCGCTCCGCAGGCGTGGCTTGCGTGCCGATGACATAGTCGGGTTTTCCCTCATACTGCCACTCAATGGTTGGCACTTCATTTGAATGACGCATCGTTATCTCTTCCTTTCCCTTGCCACAAAGGGGTGTGGCACATACAGACCAAAACTGGCCTTTTTGAATAAAGCTTGGTAGTCGACAAGCGAAAAGGCGGATGCCGAGGTCAACAATTCGTTGGGTTCCCCATTGAAATACTCGTGGTAGCCACTTTCATGGTATCCATTTCGCAAATAAAAGGCTTTGCGTTTGCGTCGTTCTTCTACGTTTGCAAAACGTTCATTTACTTCCTGGATGTGCAAGTAAAAGGTGGTATGTGCAAAGTGAGCTTGCAGCCACGCCAAAATGCGTTGTCCATAGCCATTAGAGCGCATGGGCAAATCCACATCGAGGTATAAGACATACCCATGACTTCCTTCTAGAAAGAGGTAACAAAAACCAACGAATTGGTCGTTGTCATAAAACTGCAACCATTTCACCCCTTTGCGTTTGGACAACAAAAATAAAAGGCTCGTCGGCAAGCGTTCCGATTCCAAAAAATCCCGTTTCAACAACCCGTCCATCCGTTTTAAATCTTTACAAGTTACCTTTTTGTTTTTCAACATTATATGCCTCCTGCCCAAAGTCGATACACGGTTCTCAGCCATCCACTTCGCTTTCTTTCATTTTATACTACAAAACCCCTTTGTATGCAATAAACACTGTTTGATTGGTACATTCATCATACGCTACAGGGAAGGCTTTGAATTACCTCAATAAAAATGCCATTCCAAGAAAAAAGAAGCAAAGCACGCGGTCTTCACTCCTGTTGTTTCTTCAGCCAAGGCATATTTCGATTATCGAGATGTTAGTTCTAGTACCATTTCATACTGTTTTACGGCCATAGTAGCCCCTACTTTTTGTAGGAACTGTTGCATTGACGTATTGTGTTCATCGACATTGACCAGGCTAATTCGCGTTGCCTGGGTGCGTCGCATCAAATCCGCTATCAGCGCAGATCCAATCCCTTTGCCTCGGTGTGCTTTTGCCACGGCGATTTGTGGAACGTCTCCACTCAAAAGATCGACCACGCCATACCCAACAATCACTCCCTCCGCTTTTACAACCGAATACGCGAAGGCATTGGGTAGTGCCTGGATGGAGTCGATGGCATTTTGCCAGGAAGGTTGCTTATCCCAAAATGTTTGAAACGCTTGCCATTGCGCGTTCGAAATGAATGGTAAGGCTTCTACTTCGCGGTTTGAAGGCAGTGCATCTTTCAACGCGTCAAGCCGATAGCATTCTAAGGTTCTCGCTACGGTGAATCCTTGTTTTTCATAGAGATGGATGGCAGGGGTATTGGATTGGATGACTTCTAAAAGATACTGGTCGACATCCAGCTCGCGCAGTCGTTGCAGTGCTTGTTGAAACATAGCACTGGAAAGCCCTTGGTTTCGATAGTTTGGGATGACTGCAGTTCCGGTGTCATAGGCAGTACGCACGCCGTCCCATTGTCGGATGGCATTCAACAAGAACCCGACTACCTTATCTCCTTCCACTGCACAAATGGAAGCCTTGGGGTCATATCCTCTTCGCTTTAGTGTTTCAGCTAACTGGGACATGGAAAGGTCCAGTTGTACTTCATAATCAGAAAACGCTTCTAGGAAGCTTTGATGCAAAACGCTAAAATCAATGTCTTCTAAGGTGCGATATTCTATCATGTTACGTCCTCCTTTTTGCTTTCCTACCCAATACACAGGAATGATTGCCTATGTTGCCAAGGTAGAGTCGTAGCGATTGATCCTAAGCCCCATTCGTCAATCAGGGAATCCCCACCTTCAAGAGTGGTCTGTAAAACCAACGCTCGACAAGTTTGCAACAGTCGAGGCATTGTGTGGTTTTCTTCGTTCGCGCATGTGCGCAAGTCCATCTCTTATGCTTGGGTACCCTCGATGTTATTGGAAACCAAATATGAGGTATCGTAGCACATGTAGTATCGAGATTCAAGGGTGGGTCATCTCTCGTTGTGGCAATCGATGCATATATCGCTTTGTACTCAACGCAATCCGGTCGTGTTGCTGCTCATAAAAAATCCCCTGCGTTCTATAACGACGCAAGGGAATCTAGATTGACACTATCCTTTAGAGATGTGTTGTACAATTTCGCTGATTTTTTTGTTTAAGTCGTGCTCATCCTTCATCGAATGACCTTCTGGAAATACCGTAGTCAAATAGTGCTGCGCAAACGGAAAGCAACATGCCTCGTAAGGTTGCATCCCCTCTTTGATAAAACCAAACTCGAGATGATTGATTTGCATTTGATCCGGTTGGATGTGCTGCGCACATTTCATTTCCATCGGATCAAAGATGAGTCCGAAAGGGTCTTTCCCCCCATTTTCCAATTTCCCCGAGTAATCGATGGATAAATTGCCCTCAATCCAAAGTTTTTGATTCAAGTTGATGCAATTGTGTTGATTCACATCTACAATCAGATCCATTTTGGTAGAGCTTTTTTTACTTTCTATCTCGCAAATGATTTTTCCATCATACGTGGTAGTGTATACAGACTTGGACAAGGTATCGGGAAGAAATCCTTTTCCTGGATCATAATGGAACGTGTTGGATTCGTAATCGCAAATCAGCCAGGAAATCAGGTTATTTTTCTTGTTTTTCGCAATGATATACAATTCAAAGCGCGAACCCCAAAATACACTGGTATGGACGTTAAAGCACCCTAAGATGGCACAAAATTTTCTTTCGGAATGATCAAAGATGGAAATGGGGACCAATTCATAGTGATCTGGAATGTATTCCTTGACCATCTCCTCACTGATTTCATAGGCAAGAAAAAAACTGTACGGTTCTACGACAAAGCCCATGCTTTGACTGTTTTTGGAATTCAAATCCACGATAAACTGCTGCGCAAATTTCGGAAGCTTCATCAGATTTCTTGCATTGCTGGATACTTGCGCAATTCCGCTTGGGGTTATGATTTCTTCTGTGTGTTTGATGAAGGGGATGGTATCTTGATTCATTGTGGGGTACTCCTTTGCTCGGTTATGGGTTAGCTGTATGCCACAATATTACCACGTAAACACAAGAATGTGTTATTTGGTAATCACGCAATGGCGCAACCCCACATTTTTACTACCACACTTCGTAATGCACGCGCTCTTTGTTGAAACGCTCTACACTTGGTCTTTCTTCATCGGGAACTCCGATGGGAATAATCGACAAGGGAATGACACTTTCAGGCAAACCCAAGTATTGCTTTAGTGCCTCCACGCGCTCTTGCATGGGGTAGATTCCTAGCCACACTGCACCTAAACCCAAATCTTGTGCTGCCAACAAGATGTTTTGCGAAGCAGCGGAACAGTCCTGTACCCAATACCCCTTGAAACGCTCCAAAGACTCGTCTCCACACACGACGATGGCAACATCGCAGTGGTGTAACATTTTCGCATACGGATGAAAGGCTGTAATCCCACTCAATCGGTCTTGATCTCGTAAGATGACAAATTGCCATGGTTGGGCATTCCCCGCCGATGGCGCTTGCATCCCAGCGCGCAGTAGCGTCTCGACGCTCTCATCACTGATTTTGGCGTCGGTATATTTTCTTATGCTTTTCCGATTGAATATGGCATCCATTGTAGTTCTCCTTTGTTTGATTTATATCATAACTATGCTATGATTGTATCCATTCAGTATCCAAATGACAAGTACGCACTATTTTGTAGTATAGTACCTAAAAAGATACTATTGAAAGGAATCACATCATGACATCTAGTTGCAACACCTTCAAGTTCAAAAATAATAGCTACTCCTGTACCTTTGAAATTACACTAAACCTGATTGGAGGCAAATGGAAAACATTGCTTCTATGGCATTTGGGTACCAAAGGGACCCTGCGTTTTCATGAGCTAAAAACGTTGTTGCCAAACATCACGCAAAAAATGTTAACCCAACAATTGCGTGAACTTGAGGCAGACGAGTTGATTGTACGCAAAGTGTACGCTCAAGTCCCACCCAAAGTGGAATATTCGTTAACCCCCCTTGGCGAAAGTTTGATGCCCATTCTTCAAACGCTTTGCGATTGGGGGGAAGTGTATTACGAACAAAATGCCACTGTCTCCTCGTCCACTTCACTTATGGACGTGGACTAACGAAGATGCCAAGGTGCTTATCCTGTCGGTTTTTGAGGTTACTTCCTTGGGTAGGACCAACCAAAAATTCAGCCATAAAGACAATCGGGTGGTTTCTAATGAAACCACCCGATTATTGTTAGACCCTTTGGATCTGATTTGGTATTTCTTCTGGTAAAGCACACTAAAAATCATGCTGTGCACCGTGTAACTCGAGAATGTACGCTGTGCTTTCACGCCTGGCTTCCCTTGCATAAAACGGCAACCATTACCCAATCGTACGATCTTCAAATGTTTTTTGCATAATGAGTTCGTCTCCGTCTTGCTCCCCCGTTAACGAAAACCCAAGACTTTCATATAATCGTTTTGCGGCGACATTTCCCTGCACAAAGCATAAAATAACCTTATCGTATTTACCATCTGCCTTCATTTCTTCTAACAATAAGGCAGCCGCCTTTCTCCCATACCCACAAGCTTGATATCTTTCATCGATAAATAATTGGCTAAAATCATAAGCGTCCAGTGGTTCATAATCGTAATAAAGGGCCATTCCAATTGCACAATCTTTACGATATATGAGATAGGCATTACTACGAAATTCGCGATACGCATATGCTCTAGCCAACAACTTCATATCATCGGCAACAAACGACTTTTGTTCTTCCGCAACCTTGAGTCCGAGCCTCCAATTCTCTGGTGTTATTTTTTCTAACCATATATCTTGCTTCTTCATAGATGTTCTCCTCATAATCCACAAAATGGGTATTCAAGAAAAGTATCGCTTACCGTAGTCTTTTGCCATCAACACAACGCTCTTCACTTGGCACGAGATGATTACTTGTATGTCGAATGCTCTTATTAGTTCGTGAGAACATATCTCGTCTGTGTAATCGGTCTTAGGAAAGAGACCAGCTTCGTGTGATGCTCATTTTGTGATGTTAATATTTTTGTACATTTGCCATACTGATTCAATTACGATCACTGCGGACAGTGCAAATGGGAAAATAAATACAAACCCTATAGTCCTTTTCCAACCAAAGGAAATCATTGTGAACAACTGAAAAAAGAAAATTGTAAGACATGAAAATATGGCACATTTTATAGCAATAGGTCGTGTTTTAGGGTAATCAAAGATCATTTTATATTTTGGAATGTAAAACAAAACAGCCAGCACTAAAAGTGGTGCAGCACATAATATTAGGACATCACCAATAATAGCGTAATTTGTAATTTGAAGAATTTTTGATATTCCTGACAATATCAAACCAGTATATAAAAACTTTTTTTCCATAAACCGCCCTTTCCAACCTAAATAAAATTGAACCCATCAATAATGTTTTTTCATGCTGTGTTGATACGCTTCGCCAACACAAAAACACACTCTAGATGGAGTAGACACTCGAGCGATTACACAAGAAACCTTGTAAAATCAAGATTTCTTACGTGTCATCAACACAACACTTTCTACGTGGCTCGAGAGGACAGAATGAATGTCATTTGAAGTTGCCCGTTCTCGGAAACATATCCACTACGTTTTTGGCACTGTCAGTAGACGGGAACATATCCACCAATCGTACCATTTACGAAAAGGGCACTCTTACTAGAGCGCCCTCAATCATAAACATTGATGTCATTAATAGTCTTTTTTCTTTACTGGAATCCAGATTTCGCTTCGATACTTTGGATTTCCAGTGTCTGGACTCTCATTCCATAAAATTTCAGGACCTTCAACCGCCTCGTATCCTGAAGATGGAAACCACTCTGAGTATATCCTACCCCACACATTTTGAAGTGTTTCCGGAAATGGTCCAATCGATTCAAATACAGCCCAGGTACTAGCATCAATTTTTAATACATCAAAATCTGCAGTTTCATTACTTGATGTTGCTACCCCGATGTAATGATCTAATTCTCCTTTCTCTTCCATTCTACCTTCTGAAAAATTAGTGGAAGCACTAATAATACCTGTAGGTTCTACATTTGAAATTGCTTTTAATTGATTAATAACATCCATGGTTAAAAGTTCAGTCATTTTTGCAATCTCTGGATTGACACCTTCAAAAATAATTGGAACTCTCTTCTTAAATCCTACTAACTTAAAAGGTCCTTTCTCAACAATACGATAGTTCATTTCGCATCCTCCTTTAATTGATAATTGAAAGGTCATTCGAGGATAAGCTTTTAATTGTGTATTCTCACACCTTGCCTCAGAAGGGAGAAAGCCATGCAGAGAATGAAAAGCACGGGAAAATGAATCAGCCGAATTATAGCCATATTTGACGGCTACATCAATTATTCTCAAATCCCTATCTTTCAAATCAAGTGCAGCCAACGTCAGTCTTCTTCTCCGAATATATTCTGATAAACTTATTCCTGCTAAAAAAGAAAACATTCGCTTGAAATGATACTCCGAACAATATGCGATTTTAGATACTTCACTATAATCAATCTCCTCTGTTAAGTGCTCTTCAATATACTCCAATGCATTATTCATACTTCTTAAAGAATCCATCAAACAACCTCCTTTCATCATCAATATTATCAGGGGATGCATTTACCCGTCCGACAATCTGTGCACAGTATTGTCGATTCCCTTTCATGAAATTAGTATCGTTAAACTGAATTTATCTTTGGGCTGTTTACCACAGGAATCCTTTACTTTTCTTCAGTGTGTCTTTCTTGCTGCAAAAATCCCTTTGCCTCGCTAAGGCGTAAATCCCAATATTTTTGCAAAAGGTAAATGATTTTCTCATCTTCAACTTTGGCTTCCTTCAGAGCCGCAGTTGCCTTTTCAATCCCAATGACTCTTTCTTCAAAGGCAGCTTCATCTAGCCATGCATTGCTATCTTCTCTTATTCGTTCCAACAGTTCACTTCCAAATCCCGAAAGGGAATCTCTAATTGAACGTGCCATATCTATTCCTCCTCTAAATTCTAATTTATTGCACTATTGATAGACAAATTGGAATTTGTCAGTTACTTGTATTCACTCGGAACAGGAATATTAAATCTCTCGCACAATTGTTTTACATCATGCATATCATTTTCATCATACTCATAGCCCAGATGAAATAATACTTGATTTTCAGCATCAATACATCTAACCATTTTATCGCCTATTTTCCCAATGCCACTAAACACTTTTGGTGGATATGCTTCTCCTTCAAAAACAATGTATCCTTTTTCGTTGAAATTAAATATATGAAGATCAATTACCCTACCTTTAGTATCCTTCCAAACCGTGTGAGATGTGGTGGTATATGCTTCTGTAACTTCCGCAAAGCCTTTTTCTTTTATTATTTCAATAAACTTTTTACTATTACTTTCTTCCACAAATAAATCAATATCATTGTGTGCTCTTGTTTCTTCTTCTAATAGTGCATCTACTCCCCAACCGCCATCAATCCATATGTTAATTCCATTTTCTTCAGCGTATGTTATTATCTCAATGGCATCAGTTTTACTTACCATGTAATCCCTCCGTTCAAATTAAATCTATAAGTGATAAATCTCAAAGCTATTTCTCCTTAATATAATGTCTATTGTTCCAATCAAAGCTAAAGATGAAGCTTGCCTTCTTTAGCTCGCAATAATTAGAGCTAAATCGAGGTTCCAGCACCCCCTAGATTTAAGTTCCCTTTTGTGCCGTGGTAGAAAGGCCCCAAGTCTAGGAATTTTTCATGAATTGCTCTAACCCTGCTTTGGATGTTAACATTTCAAGATTATTAAATATTTCCTCTTCGCTCCAGTTCCACCATTGTAGCTTTAGCAAGAATTCAATCTTTTCGTCACTAAAGCGTTTTTTGATAAACTTAGCTGGATTCCCACCATATATTGTATATGGCTCAACACTTTTCACTACTGTTGAATTAGCGGCAATAATCGCACCATCACCAATTTTAATACCCGGCATAATGGTAACATTCTGTCCAATCCATACATCATTTCCAATCACTGTATCACCCTTGAATGGTAACTGCTCT
>JBOGAI010000048.1:0-2273 GCA_051655665.1 Erysipelotrichaceae bacterium
TTCTCACAACGTTTTGCTTTGTAGTTGCAAAAGCTTGAAAATCGGAAATAATAGAGACATTGCAGTAGCTTCAAAGCGCATGCTTTGAGGGCTAGAAAAGAGGGTCAGATGATTACACGTTTTGGGAAAATCATGCTCTATGTGAGAAACCCTGAGGCAAATGCATTGTTTTGGGTGGAAAAATTAGGTTTTAGCAAGGGAGCACAAATCGAAATGGAGGGGAAAGTATTTTCCATCGAACTTATCCCGTACCCGGATGCCGATACTCATTTGGTGGTATTAGACCAAGAAGTGGTCGCACGCATGTCGGATTTGCTGGATTTGACTACGCCCTCCATTTTGTTTGCAAGCAACGATGTGCACGCAATGCGTTCGCAGCTACAAGCCGATGGGGTAGAGGTTGGCAAGATTGTGGAGATGGGGGGACAGGTGTCCTTCAATTTCAGCGATAATGAAGGCCACTGGTTTGCCGTTGAAGAAGTAAAGGCATAAACACACGTGAATTCGTGAGGGAGAGAAAAATATGAAAGTAATCGTTTTTGGGGCCAATGGACAAACTGGACAACACGTCGTGTCGCAAGCCTTGGCACAAGGGATGGAAGTCGTCGCATTTGTGCGAAGAGCGGAAAGCATGGTCATTCGCCATGAACATTTGCAAGTCATCGTGGGGCAGGCAACACGGTATGAGGACGTATTGGCGGCGATGCACGGAGTGGATGCGGTAATCAGCTGTATTGGCGGACCGGGCACCAAGGTGTCTACCACCATTACCGACATTACCCGCAATGTCGTGCAAGCCATGCAAGCGAGTGGAATCACCCGCATTGTGCAAATCGCTTCTGCTGGGATTCACCGTGAAATTCCAGGTGTGATTGGCAAGGTAGTCATGAACATGTTGAAGAATACGTTGGAGGACCATCGCGGGGCATTTGCCTTGCTTGAAAGCAGTGGACTACACTATACGGTGGCACGTCCAATGTCCTTGGTAGAGGGTCCCTATACAGGGATCTACCGTGAAAGCGACAGTGGGGTTCCGAAAAAAGGTGCACGCATATCGCGTGCGGATGTGGCGGGGTTTTTGTTGAAAGCGGTAGTGGATGATGCATACATTGGCAAAAGCGTCGGCTTGGCGTACTAGCAATGTGCACGGGTAGGCATCCTCGATGATGTACGCCTTTGTCGCCGCCGGACTGCTTTTTGCCGTTGCCCTCTTGTATGCCTTGATTGCCCTAGGATACCCTTATGGCGAATACGCAATGGGGGGAGTCTATAAGATTGTGCCCAAAAAGAAGCGCGCCATCTACGGCTATTCCATGGTTGTGCAACTGCTCGCCATCTTGATTGTCCTGCAATGTGCAAGCCTTGTTCCCTTGTTGTTTTCCTATGAGATTACCAAGGGACTTGGGTTTTTGTTTGTCACGATTTTTACCGTTAATATTTTGACCAATGCCATATCCAAGAGCAAGAAAGAACGCTATTTGATGACTCCTGTTAGCATCGTCATCGCTCTTTGCTATTGGATCATCGTGATGGCAATGTAAAGGAGTATGTCCATGAATCGAATCAACATCATCTGTTTGGGGGTCAAAGACATTCAAAAAGCCACGGCGTTTTACCGTGATGGCTTGGGCTTTGAGACCCATGAAGTCAGCGATGCGCCAACCGTCGTCTTCTTCAACAACAAAGGAACCAAGCTTGAACTCTATCCACTAGACTTGCTGGCTAAAGACATCAGTGCCGACCATCCGCCTGACTATGTACCGGGCTTTCATGGCATCACGCTTGCATACAATGCTTTCTCCAAAGAAGAGGTATACGACGTGATTGCACGTGCCAAACAGGCGGGTGCAACCATCGTGAAAGAACCCCAAGAGGTCTTTTGGGGTGGATTTCATGCCTACTTTACCGATTTGGATGGTTACTATTGGGAAGTGGCATGGGGACCTACCTTTGAATACGATGCACAGGAAATGTTGCGTTTCTAACACTATTGGTGGGACTTAGAGAAAAAGAAAAGGTGGACAACATGACACAACTTGAAGCGTTGCTGAAACGCCATTCGGTACGCAGCTATCTATCCAAACCCATTAATCAAGCAAGCCTTGAGTGCTTGCAAGAAGAAATCACAGCGTGCAATGCACAAGGGGATTTGCACTTTCAATTGATTACGCAAGATCCCAAAGGCTTCAGCGGTTTTCTAGCAAGCTATGGCAAACTGGAAAATGTGGAAAATTACATTGCGCTGGTTGGGAAAAAGAGTCCTTCACTCGATG
>JBOGAI010000049.1:0-11958 GCA_051655665.1 Erysipelotrichaceae bacterium
ACTTCAATCAACCGGTTCACTTCACGACAGAAGGACCAATCGCCCTGCTTTCACCTGAAAGTGTAAGCTTTTTGGGCGGGTGTGCGAGCACCTATATCAAAACCTGTGGTCAAGCAGGGCGCGCGCGCGTACACATTCACTGTGCAAGCCATACCTTTACCCAAGAATTTGAGGTGGAAGTCGATCGTATGATAAAGGAGTAGAGATTCATTTGCGTTTTCGCTTTTGCCAGCACAGGAAAGTGTGGTACAATGGGGGGCAAAGCGAGGATGATAGACAATGATTACATTAGACCATGCCACCAAAAAAGTGAATGTGAAGACCTTGTTTCAAGACGTGCAATTCGTGCTAGAAGCCCACGAAAAAGTGGGCTTGATTGGCGTCAACGGAACGGGGAAAAGCACCCTTTTAAAAATATTAGCCAAAAAAGAGCCGGTAGACGGAACCTTGATGTTTGCCAAAGATCTGCGCGTTGGATATTTGTCACAGCACGAACACTTTCCCAAGGACATCTCAGCCATTGACTATGTGCTAGGCCAAATCCCACAAGAGAAACGAGAAGAAGCCTTTTTCGAAGCACGCAAGACCTTGCACCGTTTTGGCATTGCCGATGAGCACATGTTGCTTTCGCACATGAGTGGGGGAGCCAAAAAGCGTGTTGCCCTTTCTGCTTTGATGGTCAATCCCTATGATGTGTTGCTCCTTGATGAACCAACCAACCACTTGGATGAACATATGATTTTGTATTTGGAGAAATTTTTGATTCGCTTCTCCGGAGCCATTGTGCTTGTCAGCCATGACCGCTATTTTTTAGAGCGAATTGTTTCACGTATTGTGGAGATTGATCGCCAAAAACTATACTCGTATCCTGGGAATTACGCGGCGTATTTGGAAGGCAAAAGTGCTCGCATGCAAGCGGATGAAGCCGCAGAGCGCAAGCGAATGGCGTTGTACCGCCAAGAAGCCAAATGGGCGGCACAAGGAGCACAAGGAAGGGGAACCAAATCCAAACAACGTTTGGAACGTTTCGCCCAGCTGTGTGAACAAAAAGCGCCCGCTGGTGCACAAAATATGCAGTTTGTGACCCAAAGTCAGCGTTTGGGACGCAAGGTGCTGGAAATCGAGCATTTGGAAAAACGTGTAGGAGAGCGGGTTTTGATTCGCGATTTCTCTTATACCTTTACGCCAAGTGATCGTGTGGGAATCATGGGACCCAATGGGTGTGGAAAGTCCACGTTATTGGAACTGGTTGCCCAAACAAAGCAAGTCGATGGGGGCAGTATCGTCATGGGCGAAACGGTGAAACTGGGGTACTTCCGACAACACTTTACCATTGAAGACGATTCCATGCGGCTGATTGATTATATTCAAGAGGTTGCCCACGTGGTTCAAACCATGCAAGGGGAGATGGAAGTGGGCAAACTGATGGAACTGTTTTTATTTCCCAAGTCCATGCAATACCAAACCATTGCCACCTTGTCCGGAGGAGAAAAACGCCGGCTCTATTTGTTGCGCATCTTGGCGGAAGAGCCCAATGTGCTCTTATTGGATGAACCGACCAATGATTTTGATTTGGCAACCTTAACGGTATTGGAATCCTACTTGGATACCTTTATGGGAATGGTGATCGTGGTTTCCCACGACCGCTACTTTTTGGATAAAGTGTGCGACCGTCTTTTTGTGTTTCAAAACGATGGAACGCTCAAACAATACTTGGGGGGCTACAGTGACTACATCGGGTTGTTGGAACTGGAAAAAGAAGCCATCGAAAAAAGAGAACCCAAAGGACGCGAACCCAAAAACATGAATTTGGTACGCTTTACCTATGAAGAAAGCAAAGATTTCGAAACCATTGATGCAACCTTGCAAGAATGGGAAGAAAAGCTGGCTGCCATTGACGAAGCTTTGCAAGCAGCTGGCTCTGACTTTGATGCTTTGCATGCTTTGTCAGGTGAACGCGATGCCATTAGTGCAAAGCTAGACCACATCAATGAGCGTTGGCTGTATCTTTATGAAAAAGAAGCGCTTATTCAAGAACAGAAAAATCGAAACAAGTAAGACTCCCGCCAAGGGAGTTTTTTTATTGTATGTTGAAGGTCGAAAACCTGGGGAAAAACATGGGGGGCGCTATCGTTATTCTAGGACTTTTGTGGGAAAATGGTATAATTGAATCAAATAATGAGCATTACCCAAACTAGGAGGTGACACAAATGTCACGAAAAGTATTATTAAATTTAGCAGTATCCTTGGATGGTTACATTGCGCGTGAAGATGGGAGTTATGACTGGATTGGAGGCGATGGAAGTGAACGTAAAACACGCCAACAATTTCATTTTGAAGCGTTTTTGGCGAATTGCGACGCCATCTTGATGGGAAGACACAGCTTTGAAATCATTGACCCGAAAGAGTATCATGACCAAAAAATTTACGTATTCACCCATCATCCCAAAGAAGATTATGACAATGTGCATTTTATTACCGAAGACCCGAAACAATTTGTGGCGGCCTTGAAGAAGAAAAAACAGATGAAAAACATCTATTTATTTGGCGGAGCAAGCTTGGTCAATCAGCTGTTGCCTACGGGATTGATTGATGAATACATCATCGGGGTCATCCCCATGCTGCTTGGAAAGGGCATCCGTTTGTTTGAAGGGCATGAACGGGAGCAAGCCCTTATGCTCTACAATCACTATCTCGATCAAGGGATTATGATATTGCATTATGTTCCTAGAGGAAAAGAACCTACCAACGTGTAGGTTTTTGCTTGCAATCTATATTAGTATTTGCTAATATATGAACGAGGTGAGACTATGCTTGAAAATTCACAAAAGACACAAGATCAAGCAAACCTATTCAAAATGCTAGGACATCCCATTCGTTTGACTATTGTCAAAGGCTTATTGGCGAAGGGGGAATGCAATGTGTCTTATATGGATGAATGTTTGCATATTTCCCAATCGGCGATCTCGCAACACCTGGCTAAATTGCGTGAAGCCAAGATTGTGGATTGTCGCCAGGTAGGAAATGAGAAATATTATTTTGTTAGCGATCAATACGTAGCAACCATACTTGCTGCAATGGAGGAACAACATGGCTAAAAAAATTGTTATTATTGGTGGGGTTGCAGGAGGTGCAACCGCAGCGGCGCGACTACGTCGGTTGAGTGAAGAGGATGAAATCATCATTTTTGAAAAAGATGAGTACATTTCCTTTGCCAACTGTGGATTGCCTTATTACATCGGGGATGTGATCACCGACCGTGAGAAACTAATCGTGCAATCGGTAGAAGGAATGTCCAAGCGTTTTCATTTGGACATCCGCAATTTTTCTGAGGTAATGGAAATCAATCCATCTACTAAAGTGGTAAAAGTTCGCAATCACAAAACCAATGAGTTGTATGAAGAATCCTTTGATGCATTGATTTTGTCTCCAGGGGCAAAACCGATCGTGCCACCCTTTACTGGTCTTGACAGCGCAAAAGATGTCTTTACGTTGCGCAATATTCCCGACACGGACGCCATTTATGACTTCATTGTTCAAAAGGCGCCTAAACACGCCGTGGTCATCGGTGGGGGATTCATTGGGGTAGAGATGGCCGAAAACTTGGTGGAACGTGGCATGGAAGTGACGTTGATTGAAAAAATGCCACAAGTGCTGGCACCTCTTGATTTTGAAATGGCACAAACCGTGCATCAAACCTTATCGCAACACGGCGTGGATTTGTTGTTGAATGACGGGGTGGAAGCCTTTGAAAACGAAGGAAAAGAATTGGTTTTGACTTCAGGAAAACGTGTTACAACCGACATGGTCATCATGGCCATCGGGGTTGCTCCAACCAGCGATCTGGCGAAAAATGCCAATTTCCAAACGGGTCCGCGTGGACACATCATCGTGAACGAACGCATGCAAATGTTCAATCACGATGGCAGTGTCGCAAGTGATTGCTATGCGATTGGGGATGCCATTGAAGTCGTGGATTACATCTCGCAAGCCAAAACGGCGATTCCGTTGGCATGGCCAGCGAACCGTCAAGGGCGTTTGGTTGCCGACATCATTAATGGTCGCGATGTCAAATACAATGGTTCTTTGGGCTCTAGCGTGCTGAAAGTATTTGATTTGACGGTCGCAACGACAGGAAACAACGAGCGCACGCTGAAAATGCGCAACATTCCATACATGGCCATTCACGCTCACCGAGGAAATCACGCTTCGTATTATCCACAATCCAAAAACATTGCGCTGAAATTGTTGTTTGACCCTGCAACCGGGAAAATCTTGGGGGCGCAAGGAGTCGGCGGCGATGGAACAGAAAAACGCATTGACGTCTTGGCGACCGCGATTAAAATGGGGGGAACCGTATTGGCATTGTCCGATTTGGAACTGTGCTATGCACCGCCCTTCTCCAGTGCGAAAGATCCAGTAAACGTATTGGGTTACATTGCGGAAAATCTAATGGAACACAGCTACAAAATGTACTACGTGGAAGAAATCAAAGCCTTGCAAGAACAAAATGCATTCTTCTTAGACGTACGCACGCCACTTGAATTTGGCGTTGGACACATCCCAGGCGCACACAACATGGAAGTCGACGAATTGCGCAATCGCATCGCAGACATTCCAGTCAGCAAAGACACTCCTATTTATGTAAACTGCCAAGTGGGATTTAGAGCCTATCTTGCCATTCAAATTTTGAAAGCCAACGGCTTTACCAACCTCTATAACCTAAGTGGTGGATACAATACGTATAAAGCGTATACCTATAAACCCGGTTCAAACAGCAAACCAGGGAAAGGTCCCAAGGAATCCACAATGACCTTGTCGGATGAGCAAACGTTTTTGACCAAAGCGCACAAAAGCATTGATGTCGTTGGTTTGCAATGCCCTGGACCACTGCTTGCAACGTACCAAGCCGTCCAAAAAATGGCACCTGGTGACATTTTGGAAGTGGTCGCAACGGATTCCGGGTTTACGACGGACGCGCAAAAATGGTGCGAGACCAATGGACATCGTCTTTTGGACATCCAAAAGAAAGATGGCAAGTTTTATGTTACCCTTGAAAAAGGTGAACCGCAGTCTGCCTGCCTGAGTGCCGTTGGGGGCAATGCCAATGAAAATGCCACCATCGTCTTGTTCTCTGGGGAACTAGACAAAGCGTTGGCGGCCATGGTCATCGCCCAAGGTGCTGCTGCTCAAGGCAAAAAAGTAACCGTCTTCTTTACCTTCTGGGGGCTCAATGCCTTACGCAAAAAAGACCATGGTCCGGTACAAAAAAACTTCATCGAAAAGATGTTTGGCATCATGATGCCAAAAGGGGCGAAGAAGTTGCACTTGTCGAAAATGGACATGATGGGGGCAGGACGTGCCATGATCAAAGGCGTCATGCGCAGCAAAAATATCGATCAATTGGAAGTGATGATGCAAAATGCGCAAGACTTGGGTGTTAATTTTATGGCCTGCACGATGAGTATGGACATGATGGGCATCAAAGAAGAAGAATTGATGGATGGCATCAGCTATGGTGGGGTTGCGGCTTATATCGGCGAAAACGAAAAAGCGGGAACGACACTGTTCATCTAGTGATATGAAAAAAAGGAAAAGCGCGTGCTTTTCCTTTTCTTTTAGAATAATAGATGTGCAATGAGCGCAATTACGGGTAAGGTTACCAAGGTGCGTTCAAGGAAGATGAGGATGAGATCTTTGAAGTTAACGGGAATCTTGCTGCTTAGCAGCAAGGCTCCAACTTCAGACAAGTAAATGAGTTGGCTGACGCTCACTGCTGCAATCACAAAGCGCGTCATATCGGTTGCAATCGGGGCTGCCAAAATGGAAGGCAGCAACATGTCCGCAAAGCCGGCTGCCAAGGTTTGAGAGGCGAGGGCCGCTTCTGGAATTTGCAAGAGTTTTAAGATTGGCAAAAACGGAATGCCTAAGATTTCAAAAAGTGGGGTGTAGGTTGCCAACAGTAAGGCGAGGGTGCCCACCGCCATCACAATCGGGACCACGGCGATCCACATTTCTACCACGTTTTTGGCGCCATCCACGACGATGTTTTGAACCAGCGACTCGCTGTGGGAACGCTTCAAGGCCACTTGGTAGCCATGTTGGAAGGCGCTTGTTCCTTTGGGAATCATTTCTTCGTTTTTTCGGGCACTGCCATCGATGCATACATCGGCCTTTTTATTCAAAGGATATAGTTTGGGTACAATCAAGGCCGCGACCAAGGATGCGATGGTCACCGTTGCATAGAACGGCAAGAACATGTGCTCCAATCCAACGGTTTGGATGACGACCAAGGAGAAGGTAATGGAAACCAAGGAGAAGGTCGTACCGATGACGGCCGCTTCCCGTTTGGTGTAGAATCCGCTTTCGTATTGTTTGCTCGTTAGCATGACGCCAATCGTGCCATCGCCCAGCCAGCTGGTGATGCAGTCAATGGCCGAACGTCCTGGCAAGTTGAATACCGGGCGCATGACCTTGATGAGCAAGGCTCCGACAAATTCAAGCAACCCAAAGTTCAAAAGCAAAGGCAAAAACAAGCCGGCCAGCAAGAAGATGGTAAACAGGATGGGCAACAAGTCGTGAAAGACAAGCCCTCCGGTATCCATCGAATACACTTGCGAAAAGCCCGTTTCAAAGAACACCATGAAGGAGAATAGAAACGCCAAAACGCGAAGGCTAAGCCATGAGGCGTTGACTTGAAATAGGGTCCGAAACAACTCGTGTTCCAGCCACTTTTTCGGTTTCACGAAGTAGGCAATCAAACCGCCTACCATCGAAATGAACGTCAACAACAACAGTAGGGCGGGAAGTACATTGGCCAGCGCAGTCTGCATGTTTTTTGAGAAAATCGCAACTAAAATGGTGATGTTTCCCTCTTGGGAGATGGGAAACATGAAAAGCAACACCCCAAGCAAGCTTGGAATGAGAAATTTAAAATGGGATTTGGTCATGAATGGCAACACTCCTTTATAACTCATCTATTATAGCGAATTCCATGGTTAAAAGAAATAATTATTGCTAATAATTTATAATATTGTAAAATATGGGAAGAGGTGAGACTATGTTGAACATTGCATTGGGACAAATTGAAGTCAAGGCAGGAAAGCCGAGTGAAAACTTCAAAATGATGGAGGCCTATATCCAAGAAGCCAAAGCGAATGGGGTGGATTTGATTATTTTCTCCGAACTTTGCATTTCGGGCTATTTGCTTTCAGACTTATATTACAATCAGTATTATTTGCAAGATTGCTTTGACTACAATGAAAAAATCAAAGCATTGAGCGATGGCATTGGCATTATATGGGGAAATGTGAATTTGGATTCGATTGTCGGGGTCAATAAAGGCAGAGATGGACGAAGCCTTCGTACCAATTGTGCTTTTTTTGCGTACAATCAAGCATGGGTGAGTCGAGGCGAAGACGATCGGTTTGCGGGGTATTATGTCAAACATCTGTATCCGGATTACCGCTTTTTCGACGATTCACGCTATTTTATGAGCATTTCGGAATTGGCGCTTTACGACGAGCATTTACTTGCAGACATGGGCAAAGCCTTTGTCTTTAAGGGGCATCGCATCGGAGTTGAGATTTGCGAAGATTTGTTTAGCGACGACTATGCGTTAAACCTAACGAAGCACTACCAAAAAGACTGCGATTACATCGTGAATTTGAGCTGTTCCCCCTATACCATAGGCAAGGAAGACATTCGCAAAAAGCAAATCCAAACGCATTTTTCCAGTGTTTCCAAAGCGAATTTTATCTATGTGAACAACGTAGGGATGCAAAACAATGGCAAAAACGTGTTGACGTTTGATGGGAATTCGAGCTTCTACGATGCCTCTGGCAATCTTGTCAGTGGATGCAATGACCATTTCAATCCGGAACTTAAAATCATTGATGACCATGCACCGCAACACTTTGAAGAGGACAAGTTGCTTCGTGCGTTGGTATATGGTATCCAAAAATTTGACGAGCAGATGTTTCATAAAAAGGTGAAATGGGTCATCGGGTTAAGTGGTGGTCTGGACTCAAGCCTATCGGCTGCCCTTTTGACGATGGCACTAGGACCACAGCGAATCGTGGGCTATAATATGGCCACCAGTTACAATTCTTTAAAAACCAAAGACAATGCGCAAACGTTGGCAGATGGACTTGGAATTGCCTTAAAAAATGGAGCGATTGAATCATTGGTCGATGCGTGTGCTCATACGTTGCAACACGATTTTGATTACCCAAAGGAACAAATCACCCCTTTTGTGATGGAAAACGTACAGGCAAGAACCCGCGGTCATTTGCTTTCCGCTTTTGCGGCCATGGAGCAAGGGGTGATTGTCAACAACGGTAACAAGGTAGAAGTTGCACTGGGCTATTGTACTTTGTATGGGGATTCGATTGGGGCGTTAAGCGTGCTAGCGGATTTGACCAAGGTCCAATTGTTTGATTTGGCCCACAAAATCAATGCGTTGTATCAAAAAGAAATCATTCCGACGCGCTTGTTGCCGCAGGTGAGTGAGCAGGGCATTGAGTGGGAAATGCCACCGAGTGCTGAATTGAAAGAAGCACAGCTCGATCCCATGAAATGGTTCTATCACGATATGCTTATCGAACAATTCATTGACTATCCAAATTTTCAATTCATCGACTTGATGAAGGCCTATGCGGATGGCAGCATTTATGAACAGGAAATCGGCAGATGGATTCGTTACTATGGACTTGACGATCCCAAAGCGTTTATCGACGACTTGGAATGGATTATGAGTCAAATCAAGAAATCCGTTTTCAAACGCATTCAAATGCCGCCGATTTTAACCGTTTCCAATGGCGCATTTGGCTTTGATTATCGCGAGAGTCAGATTGATTATGAATTAGGAGAAACGTATAAACAGCTGAAAGAGCAAATCTTACAAAAGGCGCTCTAGCAACACGGGGGCTGACAACGTTGCCATATGGGATAAATCATGCTAAAATAGATGGGTTCTTACGAACAGTCAGTCGCAACATCCTGACTAAAACTAAACTACGAAAGGATCTATTAAGTATGAAAAACCGTAATTTTGTGCGACGGTTGGCATTTGGCGCTATGATTGGCGCTCTTTATGCTGCTGTCTCCATCACTTTGGCACCGCTTTCCTTTGGAAACATCCAAATTCGCATTGCCGAAGCATTGACCTTGTTGGCCATTTTGTTTCCCGAAGCCATCATGGGGCTTACGCTGGGCTGTTTTCTAACAAACCTAGTTGGAAATTTTATGGGTGTGAACATTGCAGGCCCGCTGGATATTCTGGTTGGCACTTTGGCTACCTTTATTGCTGCTGTCCTTAGTTACCGCTTGCGCAATGTGCGCTATCGCGGCGTACCATGGGCTGCTGCCATTCCGCCTATTTTGGTGAATGCCGTCTTTATTGGCTTGGAATTGGCGATTGTCATTGGCAATGGGTTCAGCTGGTCATTGTTTGGCATCTTTTTCTTAGAAGTCGGATTGGGACAGTTCATCGCTGTGGTGGTGCTGGGGATTCCGCTGTTGTTGCAACTGGAGAAAAATGTCAGCATTCAACGAATCATAAACAAGTAACACGGAGCCATCCGTGTTTTCTTTTTTTCATTTTTGACGCAAATAGGACTGTGTGGCCTACTTTCCAAGGCGCTTTAACTATGTTATAATATTGCAGTTATGAAAAAAGATGCTGTAAGACTAGAAATTAAACATATTTGTAAACAATCGGGTGCGCGCTATGGTGTATTGCATACGCCTCATGGCAGCGTAGAAACCCCAATGTTTATGCCAGTAGGGACCTTGGCTACGGTGAAATACGTTTCTCCGGAAGAGCTAAAGGCCATCAACTCTGGTGTCGTTTTGTCCAATACATACCATTTGTGGTTAAGACCCGGGGAGGATATCGTTGCGAAAGCGGGTGGACTGCACAAATTTATGAATTACGATGGACCGATGTTAACCGATAGTGGAGGATTTCAAGTATTCTCCTTGTCTGACAATCGCAAGATTGAAGAAGAAGGGGTTCACTTCAAGAACCATTTGAATGGGGATCGCCTGTTTTTATCTCCGGAGAAATCCATCCAAGTGCAAAACAAATTGGGTGCGGATATCATTATGAGTTTTGATGAATGTCCACCATACCCATGTACCCACGATTATATGAAAAAAAGCGTGGAACGCACCTTGCGTTGGGCGAAACGTGGAAAAGACGCACATGAGCGCAGCGCTGACCAAGCCCTTTTTGGAATTGTCCAAGGGGGAGAGTTTGAAGACTTGCGTAAAATGAGTGCCTTGGCAACGGTGGAAATGGATTTTCCAGGGTACGCCATCGGGGGAACTTCAGTAGGGGAATCCAAAGAAGTCATGTATAAAATGATCGATTATAGTATTCCCTATTTGCCACAAGACAAACCGCGTTACTTGATGGGGGTAGGTTCTACCGATGCCATCTTGGAAGGGGTGTTGCGTGGCGTTGACATGTTTGACTGCGTATTGCCTACGCGCATTGCCCGTCATGGAACCTTGATGACAAGCCATGGACGAATCAACATCAAACGCGCTGAATTCAAAGACGATTTCAGACCACTGGATGAAGAGTGTGACTGCTATACTTGTAAAAACTATACCCGCGCCTATTTGAATCACTTGCACAAATGCAATGAAGGTTTGGGTGCGCGCTTGTGTTCCATCCACAATTTACGCTTTTTGATCAAGTTGGCAGAAGACATTCGCGAAGCCATCCAAAACGATCGCTTCTTGGATTTCAAAGAAGAATTCTTTAAAAAACACAACTTAAACTCTGTCGATTCAAGAGGATTTTAATATGAAAGTAAAAGATTTTGATTTTGACTTGCCCAAAGAACTGATTGCGCAAACGCCACTGGACCAACGCGAAGTCAGTAAATTACTGGTGGTGGATCGCAACAATCAATCCATTTGTGACAAGCAATTTTTTGAGATTGTCGATTATTTAAAACCCGGTGATGTTTTGGTGCGCAACAATACACGTGTCATTCCGGCTCGCTTGTTTGGAATCAAAGAAGAAACCGGTGCCCATGTTGAATTGTTGCTGCTCAAGCAAGATGGGGATGTGTGGGAGTGCTTGGTGGGCAATGCCCGCGTCGTGAAGATGGGCACCATCGTGACTTTTGGAAACGGAGAGCTGAAAGCCAAATGCATCGGCATCGGCGAACAAGGCATCCGTACCTTTGAAATGATGTATGAAGGCATCTTCTTTGAAGTGCTGGATGCGTTAGGCAATGTGCCATTGCCGCCATACATTCATGACGTATTGGAAGACAAAGAGCGCTACCAAACGGTGTACGCCAAGGTCAAAGGCAGCGCAGCCGCGCCAACGGCCGGCTTGCACTTCACCGATGACTTGTTTGCTCAACTCCAACAAAAAGGAGTTGAGATTTTGGATGTAACGTTGCACATTGGGTTGGGCACGTTTCGTCCCATCAGCGTCGATGACATCTTAGACCACGACATGCATTCGGAATACTACATGCTAGAGGACGCAGTGGCCAAACGGCTCAACTTGGCAAAGCAAGAAGGACGTCGCATAATCTCCATCGGAACCACCTCGACGCGAGTATTGGAAGCCAATATTCAAAAGTATGGAGAATTCAAAGCGGAAAATGCTGCTACGGCAATCTTTATTTATCCAGGTTACACGTTTAAAGCGATTGACGGTTTGATTACCAACTTCCATTTGCCGAAATCGACACTCATCATGTTGGTCAGTGCCTTTGCAGGGAAAGAATTGACGATGCAAGCCTATCAGCATGCCATTGAACAAAAGTATCGCTTTTTCTCCTTTGGAGATAGTTCGTTTTTCTTCTAATCATGAAAACAAACTACTTGGCAATGGAGCTGGCAGAATTAGAACGCATCAAACAACGCGAACCCAAACCTCGCTTGCTGTTGCACTCTTGCTGTGCGCCGTGCAACGCCTATCCGCTA
>JBOGAI010000050.1:0-1855 GCA_051655665.1 Erysipelotrichaceae bacterium
TTCAAATAAGAAAAAAAGATGCGTGAGCATCTTTTTTATTGGCGAGTCTGCTTTCTTGCGCGCATGACATAGCTGCCTCCATCAAACAACACCATCCCCGTCAAAAGACCGAGCAGATAGTCCATTGAAAAGGTGGTGAAGGGGGAAAGCGTGGAAAGCAGATAGTACCCTACAACCAGAATTGCGTAACGCAGTAGGGCAGTGCCCATTGTTTTGTACATCATCGTACCCCCTAATAAAACTTGGTATGCCGTTTCATCGTATCAAAAACATGCTACGATTGCAATGCAAGACTATGTTATGGCAAGCAATTCGGCCAGCATCTTGGGCTCAATGCGGGTGACCATGGCTTCATAGCTGCTCGCATCATCGCTGCACGACACCAAGTAGCCCACATAGTCCAGCGCATACCCCACAAGCATTGTCGGTTTGTGGCAGCGCTCCAATAGTTCGGCGGCCAGTGCGGTTGTGATTTCCCCGGGAAATGTCAGCATTTGAAACGCGCCAAAATCGAGCCGTCCGATGCGAAAGGCAAAAGGTTCGACCAAAGCATGGTGTTTGTTGAGCAGCTCCATCACGGCCAACTCATTTTCCAAACGCCGTTTGATGCCTGCTTCTAGCGGTTGTGCAAGACGCGCTTGCCACAAGGCTAAGGTAGTGGAAGCAAAGGTGGGAGTTTGGCGGGGGGTGCCAATCCATTCCTCGCGTAGGGTAAAGCGAGGTGGGGAAAGCAAAGGGTGGAGCGGGTGTCGCATAAAGGCTGCGCTTAGGGCACTGCCCACGCGTTGGCATTCGGCAAGGGTATTGGATTGCTTGTCAAAACGCAGGGAAACATCCCCACTAGCACCAAGCACAATGAGCGGGGTTACCCCATGTTGTGCGGCAAAGGATTCTTGGAGTGCACCTACGAAGTCAGAGCCATAACGCGTATTGGTTGCATCCAATATGGTCGGGTGACAGTGGATTTGAAGCAGGGCAGCGACCATACTTCCTTGTGCATCAAAGCCATAAAGCCCAAAGGCCGTTTCGGTATAGGGGGCGTTACGGTCGTTTCGATTGTGATAGAGATCTGAAATCGTGCTTTGTTCATAGGCAAGGGTTGCGTCAACAAAGGAAAGGGAGGACATGGCGTCATGAAAGCAAGCGCATAATTGGGCGCGGTATTCGCGCTGCTCGACCACCTCGTTGGTATATATGCCCAAATGGACATTATTTGGAATGTAATCTACCGAAGCATGGGTGTGGGTTGCCCACACAAGCAACTCACACGCTTTGTCTTGAAAGCGGGGATGTGAGGCAAAAGTCGACTGCAATGCTTCGACGAGCGCTGCATCGACCCCAAGCAAATCCAGACCCAAAAGGCCGAGCCAACCGGATTCACTCTCCATGACCCACAAACAACCCATGAGTGGTTGCAAGACGCCCGTGGCAAGTGCATCTCGATTTAAAAACCCATTGAGTTGGGTAGGGTGCGCGGGGGTAATGTCAAAGGGTAGGGTGGCAATGTTCATAATCGATTCTCCTTGTGGTGTATGTCCATCATAGCCCATCTTGACTTTGAAAGCAAACTGGTCTAGTATGGGAAAGACAAAGAAGGAGAACGCCATGACCATTTTAGAACGCTATTATCAAGAAGTAAGTACTCGTTTGCAAGCCATCGTCGAACAAGACGGAGCCAAAATCGAGGAAGCGGCAACGCTTTTGTGGGAGAGCCATCAACTGGGTGGTCGAATTTATACCTTTGGAACCGGCCAGTCCCATATGCTGGGCCAAGAGAGTTATGCGCGTGCCGGTGGCTACGCTGCGATTACGCCGATTTGCGAGGTGGAATTGACTACTTTGACCCATCCATTCA
>JBOGAI010000051.1:0-8502 GCA_051655665.1 Erysipelotrichaceae bacterium
AGTTGTTTGCGCAGTGTTTTGATTACCGCTGCATTTTGCGCCTTCGCGGCTTTGGCACTGCCACTCCATTTTTTCGACATGGCCGAAGCGCACTCAAAATCGTGCAACTCGCCCATGCATTTGAGCTGGGCTTTTAACGTGTTACGGGCGTGCATCCAGGGATGGTCAAGTTGAGGGAAAAGCTCCATCCAGTTTGCGAGTATTTTGCCTTGCAAGCGCAAGCGGTGTACCGCTTGCTGATCGTGCATGGAAAGGGTGCGAAAGTCATTTTGGTAGGTGTGCAACCTCTTTTCAAAGGCTGCGGCCAAATTGCGGGTACGGTGGGGGTTACGCAAGGAAAGCTCTTGCACCAACGGCGTCCACAATGGAATCTCGGTGTTGATCCATTTTGCTTGTAGGGCAGAGCGCTTTGCGATGGCCTGCTCGCGCACCTTAGCGGACAACCACGGTTCGTTTAATGCAAGAAAGCGGTCAAGGTCGCGCATGGTGGAAAGGGCTTGGTTTAGGGCATGTACTTTTGTTGACAGGGGACGCAGCTCTTTTTTCGCAATGGCGGGTTTCATCCATACAAGCAAGCTTTCCAAACGACGCATATGCAAGCGCCACTGATGCAACCTTTCCACATCCTGTGGTTGCGTCATCCAGCTTGCTGCCCATACGTCACATTGCATGGCCAACGCCAAAAGGCGTTGCATACTTTGGGCATCCGTGAACGTTTGGCTTGTGCGAAGCTGAAGTGCTGTGGCTTTTTGATAGCTTACAAGTGAAAATGCGAGGGGATTTTTGTCTTGTTCGAGAACAGCAAAGTCCCCTTTTCCCAAGGTTAAGGAGGTATGGGTGAGCCGTTGCAACAACGCACTCAAACTAGGATCATGTCCGACAATCCACAAAGTAGTAGGGGTCTGATGCTTCGCAATCAGTTCTAGCAAGAGCGCTACGTCTTGCTGTTCGTAGAGCACACGCTCAACACGAAGCGTAATGGGACAATCCCGCGTAAGAAGAAGTTGTGCGCTTTGGCGAGTTCGACGACTTGGACTGCACACCATAAGATCACTCGGTGCAAAATAGGGTCGCAGCGCATCCGCAACGTTCACAAGTTGCGTGATTCCCTTTGGTGAGAGGGGGCGTTCAAAATCCAGATCGCCTTCTTGGGCATCTGCATGACGTAACAAGAGTAGTTTCATACCATCACCTCATTGCTAGTATAGCGAAAACGCCTGTAAAGTACAGGCGTTTGGTTAGGAATCAAGACAGATGGATAAAATCTCGCGTATGGTTTGGGGATCGTACATCCATTCTTTGAGGGGTTCGACCTCTTCAATGGTTTGACGAATGTTGCCAAAGTAGTGTTGGATTTTTTGATACAGCTTGCGCAGTTGTGGGTCAGGACTACTGTATGGGATGTGTTTGGCCAAATGATAGAAATAGATGAAGATCATCCCACTGACCAGTTCCATACAAGAAGATTCAATCCAAAAGTCAACGTCTTCAAAGGCTGGAAGATGTTGTTCCAAAAGGGCTTCAATACGTTCAAAGCCATCCTCGTTAGAACGCCAAATATCGACGAAGGCATAGTCAAAACGCGACAAATAGGCATCGTTGAAATAATCAAAGGCATCCCCTTGTTCAAAGTAGAGTGGGATGTGGGTTGGGAATTGTGGAAGTAAGTGCTCTTGGAACATTTTAATGACTTCAGGGGAGCGTTCGACGACCGTAATGCTGGTAACCGATGGGTTTTGCATGGCCATATAGATGAAATACCCAATGCCCAGACCAAAGGTTACGACATCCCCATGTGCTTTTGCTGCATAAGGGTCAATGGTGTTGGCTTCCGATGGGACATCGATCATCCAAACCTCTCCATCCTGGCTCAAAATGGACGCCAAATAGGGCTCATCCAATGCGCGCAAGGTCATGTAGTCTTTGAGTTCGCGGTTCGGATCGGGATGGATTGCTTCCACATTGAAAAGCTGGTTGGCTGGCAACCATTCTTGCGAGAAGGAAAACCCATTGGAATTGATGGTGTCAAGTTTGATGTGGGTATGGTAAGGAGTTTGCTTGAACTGCTCTGTTGACAAAAACAAACTTGGCCAAGAAGCGGGGTCTCCTGCAAAATCGGGGAAGCCCGCTTTCGCCATGGCTTTTTGAACCTTGGCCTCATTTTCTATGGTCACCACTCTTCCCAAAAAAGAATTGTAACGATTGTTGTTTAGGTTTGTTTGGCAACGGTTGAAAAACTGGTGCAGTTGCGGATTGATCATAATTTTCATAAAAATACCTGCTTTCTGCCCTTATTATAGCCTTGTGGGCCTAGAATTGCTAGTTTTGTTCGCAATAAGTGATCAAAGTAAGCATCTTGTTTCGCTAAAGACAGGCCGCAATGCGGATGATGATGGAAACAACGCGATTTGAGTGAATGAGTGTAGGGATATAGGTCAAACAATGCAAGGACAATCGTAATAAAAGCCCTTTGAGTAAAAGTTCAAAGGGCTTTTTGAGGAAGTATGAGAGGGGGCTCTTATTTTAAAAAGCTAGCATCAATGACTTGGCGTGTGATTTGATCAATATAGGCAAGGGAAACCACATTGCCTTGATAGCCATTGAGGACATGTTTGCCGGCTAGCTCATCGGTATAGTGGCGGGCTTGAAACGTCTGATAGCGATGACGCTCTGCCAAAATGTTGGCTTGATTGCCTTCAAAGTGGGTAATCAAAGGCGTCCATGTAACATTTTCGATGGTAATTTTTGAATCTTCATCCGCGCGCACAAACTCCATGCCCACCATGCCCGAGATGGCATTGTTGGTGGTTAGCATTCCTCCAATGAAATTTCCTAGGGAATAGGCAACCAGGGTTTGATTTCCATTTGCTCCTTCTACCCAGGTTAACGGTTGAATGACATGAGGGTGTGTCCCCAAGACGACATCGACTTCCAAGTCTGCAAACAATTGGGCATAAGCTTGTTGGAACGCACTAGGTGTAAATTGGTTTTCATCCCCCCAATGGGCAGACACGATGATGACATCGCTCATTGTTTTGGCTTTGGCAACATCCGCTCGGATTTGCGCTTCGTTGAAATAGGAAACCGAATAAGCATAGGGAGCTTGGATGCCGTTGGTCCCATAGGTATAGGAAAGCAAGGCAAAGCGAATGCCCTCTTTTTCAATCACGGGAATGGATTGAAAGGCGGCATCGCTGTCATATGCTCCATCTACAACGAGTTCGGGGTGTTGTTTGAAGGCAGCTAGCGTATTGTTGATACCAGATTGACTGCGGTCTAAGGTGTGGTTGGTGGCAAGGTTAAACAAGTCAAAGCCCACGTCCTTTAAATTTTGTACCATTTCGGTTGGTGTGTTGAAGGAGGGATAGCCGGCCAAACCCAGGCTTTTGCCTCCGATGATGGTTTCTTGGTTGATAAACGCCAAATCGGCTGCCTGAATCAACGGAGCCACATCGGCATACATTTTGGTGAAGTCGTAGCTTCCGTCGGCTTGCAAGGCATCTAAATAGATGGTTTCATGAATCAAATTGTCTCCCACCCCGACAAGTGAAACGCGGGTTTCTTCCACAACCGGTTCTTCGTTTGGTTCTTCTACGGGAGGTGTTTCTTTTGAGGCACAGCCTGCAAGGCTGAAAATAAGCAGGAAGGCGAGTAAGGTTTTAGTCATGATGTGCATCTCCTTTGCGTGCGGTATACTCTTCCAAAGTATAGCCATTTTCCATAATGGTGGTGGCAGCGTCTACGCCAACGTAGCGGAAATGCCAGCTTTCGTAATTATAGAGCGTAATGTCTGTTTGCTCTTCTGGGTAGCGCAAAATAAAGCCGTACTTGGGTGCGTGTTCTAGAATCCAGGGGTAGAGCGGAGATTGTGCAATGGTAGTATAGTTGATTTGATTGAAGGTAATGTCTACCGCCAATCCACTGTTGTGCTCGCTTTGTCCTGGGCGTGCATAGTACGAATCGGCATACGCTTGTCCATAGTTGTGTAACGCATTGTTCCACAAGGACGCTTGGTATTCGTAGGTGCGATAGGTTGCGATGGCACGCATGGCAATGCCTTGCGCCGTTGCGGCAGCCGCGAACGCTTCATAGGCTGTCGCAGCCTCTTGTCGCAATTCCTGTTTGGACATTAAGGTGCAAGAGTAATCCACACCGCGAACGCAGGCATATTCTGGATTGATTTCCACCAAGTCATGTGGTTTGTAGCCCTCAGGCAGTCGGTAGTACTTGTTGACTAAAAAATCGTAACGCTCATCCGATACTACGTAATCGGTGGAATATGGTTCAAGATCCAAATTCATGTTTACGTACAATATGCGCTCTTCCAGCGTTTCTTGGGTGGCGTTTTGGTACCGATCCCAATGATCCATGCGAAAAGCGGGAATATCGAGATACGCCTGAACGCTTTCTGGCTGCAAGCCTTTCTCAAGTAACGCATTGACGTTTTGGGATGAGCGTAGCTGAAGTTGGCAATACGCTTCCCAGTGAAGCAAGTCGAAGTCTTGCTCTAGCATGAGGGCAAGCGAATCGGGATAGGTGCAAGCTTGTTCTGCTTGGTCAAAGATTCCATATTCTTGTAATTGTGCAATTTGGGCTTCGTTATAGTGTTCGCTTGTGAGTTTGGCTGGTGCAAAGGTGCAACCGCTGAGCAAACCACAAAGCAGTAGTGTATATATTTTTTTCATGATGATCGTCCCCTTTGGCCTTATTGTATCAAAAAAAGGCAGCAAGATTCATCCCTTTTTTCAAAAGATGAGCCGAATAGCAATAAAGTCCCTTTGGGACTTTATTGGTTGGCCGTGATATAGGCGTGAAGCTGAGCGAGATTGAGAAATGCATAGCGCTCGAAAAACGGAAGTAGCGCGTTGGCAAGTTTTACACAACCTTTACCTTGCTTGGTTTCCATGTTTAAGGCAAGCAAAGGGTCATGCAACGATTTGCGAAGCAACACCCATCCAGCAAGGTTTGCTTGTTGGATTTTGATGCGTACCCCTTCGACGTTGTCTTGCACCACTTCATACCCGTCCATCTTGAGGGCAAACAAGTCTTGCAAGACTTGTGAGCCACAGGCCGCGATGTCGTCTGAGACAATCGGAAAGCGCAGCTCTACTTGGTCAAGGGGATGTTGCAAGGCGGCAATCAAAGTATCAATGCGCTGTCCTTGGTGGAAAAGTTGCGCGGCTTTGATCACAATTTTGGTTGCCAAATAGGCACCATCATCCAAAAAGTAGTTTTCTCGGAAAGCAGCATGTCCGCTGGTTTCAATTGCCAAAGGGGCATTGATGCTCTCTTGGGTCAGCCGTTGTGCTTCGTTGATGACATTTTTGTAGCCACGTTTGAACCGACGGTGGTGCATGTGCAAATGCGCCTCGATAAATTCGCTGAGTTCATCGGAAGTGACGCTGTCGGTTACGATGGTGGCATCGGGATCGCTTTCCTGAACCAAAGTGGCACTCAAGGCAATCAACGCGTTGCGCGCAATTTCGCGACCTTGGTGATCGACTGCTGCACTGCGGTCCACATCGGTATCAAAAATCAAGCCCAAGTCAGCGTGATGGGTACGGACCGCTTGGGAGATGGAGGCCATCGCAGTGGCGTCTTCCGGGTTGGGGATGTGGTTTGGGAAAGTGCCATCGGGGTCCAAAAATTGGCTACCGGTGATCGTCGCACCCAAAGGTGCAAGGACTTGGTCGGCATAAAAACCGCCGGCGCCATTGCCGGCATCCACCAAAATATGCATGCCGGTTAAGGGGGTTTCGAAGTGGGTTGGATGTTGGATTTGATTTTGGATGAGGGTACGCAAATGGTGCGAATAGCGACCCATCAAATCCGCTGATACGATGTTACCGCCCGTTGTGGGTGTATACGGTTCATTAGCCAAACGGATGATTTCAGCAATTTCGCTGGATTGCATTCCACCGATGTGATCAAAAAACTTAATGCCATTGCGATGGTAGGGCAAATGCGATGCTGTAATCATCATTGCGCCATCGCAGGCAAAGGATTCAAATTGGGTAGCCATGAACATCGCAGGCGTACTTGCCAGTCCACAATCCAGCACGCTGACACCACACGCCTGCAAGCGTTCCATCATAGCCTGTTTCAACAATGGAGCACTGATGCGCGAGTCATGGCCAAGCGCAATGCGCAAATGCGTTTTGGAATGCTTGGTTTTCAAAAAAGAGGCAAAACCGCTCGCCAAATCGGCGACGGCTTGAGGGGTTAAGGTAATGGGTTCGTCAAATTCGTTGGCAAGGGCAACACCACGGATGTCACTGCCATTTTGCAAGTTTTTGTACAACATAGTTCTCTCCTTTACAGTTCTACCGTATTGTACCACATCTTTACAAAGCGTCCTAGTTGCGCTGTGATTCAAATGCATTATCATATGGGAAAGTGACATTCTACCAGGAAAGGAGAGTACATCATGGAAGAAAAAAAATCATTTTTTGAGAATGTGAAGGACATGGTCAATGAAAAACTACATCCCGATCATGCTTTAGACAAAGTGAAAGACATGGCCAATGAAGCAAAAGAAAAAGTGGAAGACGTTGCCGGTGAAGTAGCGGACAAAGCGGGGGTTTTGGGCGAAGGCGCAAAAGAAAAAGTGGAAGAAGTAGCGGAAAAAGCAAAAGACCTCGTGGATGATGTAGCAGGTAAAATCAAACCATAATCGCATAAAAAAAGTGGACTGTTCCACTTTTTTTATTTTCGCTCAAAACAAGCGTTTGTTGTAAACAAAATGGAAAAATATGGTAAAATAAATGCACGCGAGGGGGAATGAGGATGAAATATGTACTAGAGGAATTATTGCGCTTCCGCGATGCACGCGAGTGGGAGGTGTTTCACACTCCGGAAAATTTAGCAAAATCCATTAGTATTGAAGCCGCAGAGTTGTTGGAGTGTTTCCAATGGTCTGCTGATTATGAACTCGAAGCCGTGAAAGAAGAGTTGGCAGATGTATTGGCATATGCCTTGTTGCTGGCAAATCGCCTCGACTTGGATGTGGAGACGATTGTGCTGGAAAAGATGCGCAAAAACGAAGTCAAATATCCGGTAGAAGAGTCGAGAGGCAATTCGAAAAAATACACACAACTCGAGCAGTATCGTAAAAATAAAGGGGAGTAGCAATATGTTAGAAAAGTTTAAGAAAAACGTACAGTTTCGCAATTGGTTTTTATTGGCCACGTACGTCATCATTTTAGCGGCCGTAGTCTTTAATTATCGCACTTTTTACAATGAGATGCTGGCAACCATTTGGGTATTCAAACCCTTTTTCTATGGGTTGGCCTTTGCCTTTATTTTAAACATCCCGATGACGATGATCGAGCGTTTGTTTGTTAAATATTTGAAACCGGACAACTTGTTCTATAAATAAAGAAGAGGATTTTCCATTGTGTTGACAATCATTGTTTCCATTGTTGTGATTTCCGTTTTGTCCATGATCATTTTCCCAAAAATTATTGAATCCTTGGTAAGCGTGATTCAACAAGCAAGCAGCTTGTTGGGTGGCTTGATTCGTAATATCGATGGCATCCTCTCCTTTTTTGGCATCGACTATACCTTGACCAGCATTTCCGAATTGATGCAATTTGTCAATTTAGACTGGCCATCGATTTTCCAAAAGGCACTTGATTTCTTGACCTCCACTACCGGTGGAGTGGTAAGCTTGTTGACCAGCTTTGGAGCGTCCATTGCATGGGCCTTTGCCGGATTCATGCTTTCCTTGTATTTGTTGGCTCAAAAAGAAACCTACATTTTGCAGTTTCGCAAGTTGATGACGGTGATGTTGGGGACCCAACGTGCCAGACGCTTCTTCAAGGTATCTTCGCTGGCCAATGAAATCTTCAAGTCATTTGTAGGCGGTCAGCTCATCGAAGCGTGTGTACAATGGGCACTCTACTGGGTCTTGTTGACCTTGCTTGGTTTCCCGTTCCCAGAACTATTGTCCACCATCATCGCCGTATTTGCGTTGGTACCCGTATTTGGTCCGACCATTTCCATGTTTTTAAATGGGTTGCTTGTCTTGACGGTCAAATCGCCACTATACGTCATTTGGTTTTTCGTCATTTACCAAGTCATTCAACAATTTGACAACAATGTCATTTATCCGCGCATCGTTGGCAAACAAGTGGGCTTGCCAGGGATCTGGGTCTTGCTTTCCATCTTTGTTTTTGGAGACTTGTTTGGTTTGATTGGAATGTTGGTGGCCGTACCGACCACTGCTTTCCTATATGCGTTGCTGACGCAGTTTGTCGGAAAAACCTTGCGTGAGCGGCAAGTAACGGTCACCTTGACCAACGTGATTGAGAACAATGATTCCACCATTATTCAACCATAAAACGCAAAAAAAGATGGCATGCCATCTTTTTTTATAAGCTTTGCAAAGGTTTGTTTTTGGCGGTATATATCGCACCCAACAAAATGCCCACTGTACCAATCAACAGGGCAATCAAAACGGTGAAGTTGTCGATCAAAATGCCAAAGGCCAACATGGAAAAG
>JBOGAI010000052.1:0-17984 GCA_051655665.1 Erysipelotrichaceae bacterium
AATATCAAGTAGTCGACTTTCCCACTGTCCAGCAATTGCTTCAACCAGTTCATGTAGCTTGGAAAATATTCGCACTCCAACCCAATTTTGATGCTGATTTGTGCGGCATACTTCTCTTTCAAATGACGAATCGAACGGAGGTAATCCTCAAGTTCATCGTAATTCATTCGCATTGGCGATTCAAATTTGGTGCGATACGGCCATGGGGTATGGTCCGCAAAGCCAATTTCACTAAAGCCCGCCTTGATGGCGCTGATTACATACGCTTCATCACTTCCAACCGCGTGGTTACAGCGGGTGGTGTGGGTATGATAGTTCGTTTTCATGTTCTGCTTCCTCATAAACTACTTTCATCAAATACAATCCACAAGGCTCACCGTTGTACGGACACGCCTCTTTGTGCGTGCTTTCCAACATGGCTTTTGCTTGCGAAACGCTGATCTTGCCAATCCCACACATGATAATGGTTTGCGAAAGCATGCGTACTTGATAGCGCAAGAATCCTTTGCCATAAAAGGATAGGCGAACCGCATTGGCTTCTTGTATAACGCGAATCGAGAAAATGGTCTTCACCCGATTTTTATGTGGCTCCAGTTGTGCACTGGTAAAGGCATTGAAATCGTGGGTCCCCACAAACACATCCGCGCATTCTTGCATGCGTTGCACATCCATCGGGCTACGCTGTTTGGCCATATAGTGTTGCACGAAGGGATTTTCCACTTCGTTTGTCACCAAATAGTCATAGCGTTTCCCCATGACGCTATAGCGTGCGTGGAAATCATCACTGACATAGTGTGCCGATTGAATGCGAATGTCGCGCGGCAACAGCGCATTCATCGCTTTGGGCCAGCTTTCTAACGGGATTTGCAACGTGGTGTCAAAGTGAAAGACTTGGCCTAGCGCATGGACATGCGCATCGGTTCTTCCACTGCCCACAATTTCCACTTCGTGCTTGTGTAAAATCGCCAACACCTCTTGTAGGGTGGCTTGAATGGAAGGGTTATTTTTTTGTACTTGCCAACCATGGTACGCAGTTCCATCGTAGGCAACAATCATTTTAATTCTCATTGCATCCACATGAGTGCCAAATTGGCAACCAGAATGAGTGAAACCATAGCCAGCAAGGCATAGTCACGTGCGTGCATTTTCAACACTTTGTAGCGCGTTCTTCTCTGACTTGGCACATAACCTCTTGCTTCCATGGCATTGGCCAATTCTTCGGCTCTTTGAAAGGCAGAGACAAACAGTGGCACAATCAAGGACAAGATGGCCATTACTTTTTCTTTCAATTTCCCTTCCTGCAAATCCACACCACGACTCGCCTGTGCCTTCATAATGCGATCGGTTTCTTCAATGAGTGTGGGAATGAAGCGCAGCGCGATCGAAATCATCATTGCAATCTCATGGGCTGGCACTTTAAACCGCACAAAAGGTTTCAACAAGTCTTCAATTCCAAGGGTCAAATCCAACGGTTTGGTGGTTGCGGTCAAGATGGTTGTAATCATGATCATAAGCACCAAGCGTACGAAAATATATAAGGTTTGGGTAATGGCATCCCCATAAATTTGGATGCCCAGAAAGTCAATCAACAACGGGCCGGTCCGAATGACCAACATATTGATGACCAACAAAAACACCAGCATGAACAGCATCGGTTTTATGGCGCGCCACAAGAAATTGAGCTTGAGCTTCGCCAATTGGGTGGCAGCCAAAAGGAAAACACCCAACATGACATATCCAAGATATCCACTTGGGATAAAGATGGTAATCATCAGCAGCAACATTGCGAAAATTTTCGCTCTTGGGTCCATCTTGTGAACCAAAGAGTTTAGGGGAAGGTAACGCCCTAGTGCAATTTGTTTCATTAGCGGACCTCCTTCGCTACAGCTTCAACCAAAGCATCCATCGTAATGATTTCTTTGGACAAACTAAAGCCTTGGGCAATCAAGGCCTCTCGCATTTGGATGACTTGAGGAGGATTGATGTTTAATGCTCGTAGGGTATCCAAGTTGTGAAAGAAGCGATCTACGCTACTTTGTTCCACGATACGTCCATCGTTGACCACCACAACTTCTTGGCAGTAATGCAAGACGTGTTCCATATCATGGGTGACGATGATGATGGTTTTGCCTTGTTCTTGATTTAGCTTGATAAACAACTCCATCATTTCTTTGGCCCCTTGCGGATCCAGTCCGGCGGTTGGTTCATCAAGCACCAAAACGCTAGGATTCATGGCCAAGATTCCGGCGATGGCAACGCGACGCTTCTGGCCTCCTGACAAATCAAAAGGGGAACGCTCAAAATAGCTTTCGTCAATGCCAACCGTTTCCAAAGCTGCTTTGGATGCGATAACGGCGTCTTCTTCACTCACGTCGAAGTTTTTGGGACCGAAGCTGACATCCTTTAAAATGGTCTCTTCAAACAGTTGGTATTCTGGGAACTGAAAAACCAAACCCACTTGTTTGCGCAAGGCCTTTAAGTTCTTAGGTTTCACACCCGCTTCAATGGTGCGTCCTGCCACGTGCAATTTGCCTTGGGTCGGTAGCAATAACGCATTCAAGTGTTGGACCAAAGTGGATTTTCCACTTCCGGTTTCCCCAATGATGGCATACACCTTGCCTTCTTCCAGGTTCAAATTCACATCGATCAACGCTTTGTATTCAAATGGTGAATTCGGTGAATACGTGTGACTTAGCTGTTCGTACGTAATTGACATAATTGCTTCACCACCTCTTCTGTATCAATACTATTTTTCATGACAATCCCTGCCTCATTCAAGGCATTGACAAACTTACTTGCAAAAGGAATGTCGAGTTTCAAATCAATGAGTTGTTGCTGATGCGCCAACACCACTTCTGGAGTTCCTTCCAACACCACTTGACCTTGATCCATGACGATAACATAATCGCTTTTTGTTACTTCTTCAATATCGTGGGTAATGGAAATAATGGTCTTTTCCCCACCGGCATGAATTTCCTGAATCACACGGTTGATTTCCTCTTTCCCTTGTGGATCAAGCATGCTTGTTGCCTCATCAAAGATGATGATATCCGGTGCAATGGCAAGCACGCCCGCAATGGCAACGCGCTGCTTTTGTCCACCGGACAATTTGGTCGGTTCCGCGTTGAGAAACTTTGTCATTTTGACCCGCTTGGCAAACCTTTCGATGATTTCTGGCATCTGCTCGGTTGGAATTTGATGGTTTTCCAAGCCAAATGCAATGTCATCGGCTACGGTAGATCCAATGAACTGGTTGTCAGGATTTTGGAAGACAATCCCCAAATTTGTACGGATTTGGTATACGTTTTCCTCATTCATTTCCAAGCCATTGACTTCGATGTGTCCTTCGTCAGCGACCAAAAGACCAATCAACAATTTCGCAATGGTGGATTTCCCACTCCCATTGTGTCCGATGATGGTTGTGTATGAACCTTTTTTCACAGCAAAAGAAACATCCCGCAATACGGGAGTTTCTTTGTCGTAGGAAAAGGATAAATGGTTTACTACTATTTCGTGCATATTTTTACCTCTATAACTATGTTATTATACACGTTTTCCACGGTTTCGACAAATCTTTAGCGTCGACATTTTGGGATAAAAAAAATCGACTACTGTCGATTTTTTAGTTGGTTACGCGGCTTGCCCACCCATGGTAAGTGCCGTTGACACCGTAGGCGCTGTCTGCGATAAAAAGAATGTTGCTTAAAAGTTTCGCCCGATCGATGTCCGACAAATGCAACACGACCAGTTCAAGTGGCGAGTCCCCATTCGCAACTACAAATCCCGCAGATTCCATACGGTCTTTGAAATGATACAAATCTGCCTCGGTTTTAAAACTTACAAAGTGTTGGATTGGTCTTTCCTGTTCGGGAACGTCACCTGCATCATACAAATCCGCAATCGTTTCATTGCTGTAGTCGTTGATGGCTTGCACTTTGCGTTCGTCTAAATGGCTGTAGTAGCTGTTTTCGGCTACCGTTTCTTCCTGTTTTTCCACCACGGGAACTTCTTCCCGTTGTTCGGGATGCGCCCAGCTCCATTCTTCGGGTTGGTCGAATCCACCGTCTTTGGGGGTGGTGTCGTGAAGCCAGTTCCAGTCGTCTTCGAAACTGGGAGTAGAGCTAAGCGTTGGCTCTTGTGGTTGTTCTTCCACAAGTTGCTCTTGCTCAGCAGCAACTTCTACGACTTCGTCTGGTGTAGCATCTGGTTCACTTGGAACTCCGGGATCCCAATCCCAATCGCTTTCTGCAAACAAGGCTGCTACCCCTTTGGCCGTATCTTCAACCGTTTCACTTTTGGCATGCTCTTCTGCATTTTCCGCAAGCGCGTCTTCCAAGTCGGTGCCTACCGTGGGTAAACCTTCTTCGTTTGCAATTTCGCTTTCCTCTTCCTCTAAAGGACGAGAGGTTTCAAAGCCTGGTACACGATCGACTTCGTCTTCTGTTCCAGCGGTAAAGAAGGATTCGATGTTGCTAAACGTTTCTTCACTGTCTACTACATCGTGTGTAGGTTCTTTTTTTGTGTGCACCATTTCTTCCATTTCGTGTTCCACGTCAGTATTATCCTGTTGATCGCGGTCTACTTTGCGGAATACTTTTTGATACAATACTTCAGAATCAGGATGCTCATTGCTGTGTTTTTCTAATTCGATTTTTTCTTTTGCCACTTTGTACACTGCATAGCCAAATGCAGCACCGGTCGCAACCAATAGGGCAGGAATTACTTTTTTCATAATGTACACCTCACTGTTGTCATTTTATCACATTATTAAGTAAAGAAAAGAATTAAACCCTTTTTCTTTTGGAGACGGCAATTCCATCCCCTACGTCGTAAAATTCGGTATCAAAGGCTGTATTCACTTTGAGAAAGTCGATGTAACGCCTGATCTTGTTCACCAATTGTCGCGTATTGCGTGAGCGAATTTGCGAAGGGTCTTCGACCAAACCGTGAAACTTCAAATTGTCCGTCAAGATGATGCCTTCTTCACTCAAATTATCTTTATAACGTTCAAAAAAACGCGTGTATTGGGCTTTGGCCGCATCGATGAAGATCATGTCAAAATGCTCATCAAAGGTGGTTTCCAACGCATTGGCATGATGAATGGTAATGCGATCTTGCATTTTGGCTTTCGCAATGTATTCTACCGCTTTTTGATAACGTTGTTCATCGAGTTCCACGGTTACGATGTGAATCGCGGGATTCACACTGGCCATCACGATGGCCGAGTAGCCGATGGCAGAGCCAATTTCCAAGATTTTTTGGACGCGATGCTGTTGGATGGTTGTTTTTAAAAAGTTCGCTCCTTCTGGCTGGATAATGGGTACATCCTCTTTTACAGCGAATGCCTCCATCTCCTGCAGGAGTGTTTCAAGTTCTTGATTCATTTCGTATACCCCACTACTCATGTATGTATCATATCATAAAATCGGATATTTTGTGGGATTGTTCTTTCAATTCCGTGAAAATTTTGATATGTTGGGTATAGCAAAAAGGAGGACTCCCATGAAAATTTGGCAAATGATTGTTCAAACGCAATCCATCTGGTTCGCAAAGGGAAAGCAGCTACCCGGTTATGGTATCCGTCAGTCGAGTTGGGCTGAACTGTTTTTTGATTTGATGTTTGTCGTGGGCATCAGCACACTCAACTTTAGATCCTTTTTTGGATCGAATTCGCTTAACTTCATCAATGCCAGTTACTTGATTTTTTCCTTCTTAAGTCTTTGGCAAATTTGGATGAGCGTCACCTTTTACTCCAATCAATTTGAAACCAATTCCGTGCGACATCGTCTACTGCTTTTTCTCAACATCACCTCTGTGGCCATGTTGGTGCTTGGCATCGACGATCGACCCATTTTCTCCTTTACGACACAAGGCAACTTTTACCTAATCGCCTTTATCTTCTCCCGGCTCATCTTAAAACTCACCTGGTTCAACGTCCAAACCGATTGGTGCGTCGCTCCGATACGCGAGCTCATCCACAAGCTACAAAAAGTCTACAGCTTAATGGTTAGCATCAAGGCACTGTTATGGTTATTTCTTGTCTTTTTTGGAGGTAAAGTTAACATCGGCATTCCACTATGGGGATTGACGTTATTGTTTGAATTTGTAGCAGTAAATTACCTTTTAGCCAAATCACAACATGATATTACAAGCTTTCACCATGTTCATCTCAAGGAACGTTTTGGTTTGTTCACCATTATGTTGCTTGGCGAATTGACACTAAACGCCTTAACGGGTTTACGCGCACTTGAAAACTTTACTGTTACCGGGATCTTAACCGCCTTCGTCTTGATGTTTTTCATTTTTTTGTTCTGGTGGGTTTATTATGATCAAGTCATGACCTTTCCCTTTCGGGAAACCGGTCGCTCACGCATCGTGTGGACGGCTTCGCACTTCTTCTTTGCGCTCATCAATTTATTGTTGGCCAGCGTAATGTATGTAATAGCCAGCCAGCACCAGCTCAATCATGCAATATTTTACGCACTCATCGGACTACTCATTGCCTTCTTTGCGGTTTTAACGCTCATGCATTTGAGTTTGGATATGGATGCCATCGAACAGCCGATGCAAAGTGAGTCCAAGATTATCCGCTCCTTAAAGTTCTATAATCTGGTGTATGTACGATTATTCTCCATTGTATTATTGTTGGGGCTCGCCTTCGTACCATCCATTTCCACACTTTGGTTGCTGGTACTACTCTGTCTTATTTTGGCCCTCAACGTGGCTTGTGGCTTATTGATTTGGATTGCACAACGCCACTGCTTGTCGTTCAACGAAGCCAATTAACCAAAAAAAAGCAACTTCGTGTTGCTTTTCTTATACAAAAAAGGATGAGGTGCGATCTCATCCTTTTTTGTTTTTGTTTGCGAATTAAACCAATTCGATAATTGCCATTGGAGCATTATCTCCACGACGATTTCTAGTTTTAATCACGCGAGTGTATCCACCCTTGCGATCCGCGTATTTTGGTCCGATTTCATCGAACAATTTTTGAAGAGCAGTTTGGTCCTCTGTAACTTTAACGTCACGTACATAAGCAGCTGCTTGACGACGAGCGTGCAAGTCTCCGCGTTTTGCCAATGTAATCAATTCATCAACAACAGAACGCAATTCTTTTGCTTTCATTTCAGTTGTCTCGATTTGACCTTTTACGATAAGTTCAGTCGCCATATTGCGCAACAATGCTTTACGGTGATCTGCTTTGCGTCCTAATTTACGATTCCACATATATGTTAACCTCCTTTACACCTATTCGTATGATTTAAAGCTTAAGCCCAAATCATAGATCTTGTCTTTCACTTCTTTGAGTGATTTTTTACCTAGATTGCGAACTTTCATCATTTCGTCTTCTGTTTTCATGATGAGGTCTTCAACAGTTTGAATACCAGCACGTTTCAAACAGTTATAAGAACGAACGGATAAGTCCAAATCCTCGATCATCATCACTAGACCTTTGTTCGTAGTTTCACCTTTGTCATCCATAATTACAGATTCCATTGATTGAACCATTTCATGAACATTAGTCAAAAGATCCAAGTGATCGATTAATATTTTAGCGCCCAATGCGATTGATTCTTGAGGTGTAATTGATCCATTTGTGAAAATTTCAAAAATTACACGATCGTACTTCGCATTTTGCCCTACACGTGTAGGTTCCACTTGATAAGAAATTTTTTCGATCGGTGTATAGATAGCATCTGTATAGATCGTACCCAAAGGTTGGTGTTGAGAATGATACAATTGTTTGTTCGTGTCAGCACTTACGTACCCACGTCCAACGCGTGCATGCAATTCCATTTCCAAGCTTCCACCCTCTTCCAAAGTACAGATCACTGTATCTTTGCTAAGGATTTCTACACCTTCAGGACAAATGATGTCAGCGCCGGTTACAACGCCTGGCCCATTTTTTGAGATTCTCAAAGTATGAACTTCATCATCGTTAATTTTCATAATCAAGGTTTTGATATTTAAAATAATCGCTGTAACGTCCTCTACAACCCCAGGGATTGCAGTGAACTCGTGGTAAACTCCATCAACTTTAATTGAAAAGACGGCAGCCCCCGGTAAAGAGGAGAGCAATACGCGTCTAAGTGCATTACCAATCGTAGTCCCGAAGCCACGTTCAAGCGGTTCGAATACAAATTTTCCGTAATTATCTGAATCTACATATTCTTTTACTTCGAAGTTTGCACGTTCAAATTTTTGCATAATTTCCCTCCTCAATTAAGGTTTAATATTAACCACGTGGACGTTTTGGTGGACGGCATCCATTGTGAGGAATTGGAGTTACGTCATTGATCATTGTAATATCCAATCCTGCAATTTGCAATGCGCGTACAGCAGCTTCACGTCCTGGTCCTGGACCTTTTACTGTTACAGCAACTGTTTTCATTCCGTGATCGATTGCTGCTTTACCAGCAGCCTCCCCAGCCAATTGCGCTGCGAATGGAGTCGATTTACGAGAACCTTTGAATCCTAATGCACCAGCACTAGACCAAGCGATAGCATTTCCATTTTCATCAGTAATAGTAACGATTGTATTATTGAATGTTGAATGGATGTGTGCAACACCGCGAGCAATATTTTTACGGACGCGACGTTTACGTGCGCTTGTAGCTTTTCTTGCTTTTGCCATTTACTAATTCCTCCTTATCGTCCTATTTCTTTTTACCTGCTACCGTACGCACTGGACCTTTACGTGTACGAGCATTTGTTTTAGTACGTTGACCGCGAACTGGCAATCCACGACGGTGACGGATACCTCTGTAGCATCCGATTTCCATCAAACGTTTGATGTTTAATGAAACTTCACGACGCAAGTCACCTTCGACTTTAATTTGGTCGATCTCTGAACGAATCATGTTTACTTGTTCTTCGCTCAAATCTTTTACACGGATATCTTCTGAGATACCCAATTTTTCCAATACTTTTTCAGCCGTTGGACGACCTACTCCATAGATATAAGTTAAGGACACTACTACGCGTTTGTCGCGTGGAATGTCTACTCCTGCAATACGAGCCATATTTGTTTTACACCTCCATTAGTTTCCTTGACGTTGTTTGTGTTTTGGGTTTTCACAAATTACCATCACACGACCTTTGCGTTTGATGATGCGGCACTTATCGCAAATTGGTTTGACAGATGGTCTTACTTTCATGCGTTTTCCTCCTAATTCACGACTATTTATGTCGGAATGTTATTCGCCCACGTGTTAAATCGTACGGTGAAATTTCAACAGTTACACGATCCCCCGGTAAAATGCGGATGTAGTGCATACGGATTTTACCAGAAACGTGAGCTAATATAACGTGTCCGTTTGCTAATTTCACTTTGAACATAGCGTTTGGTAGAGTATCTTCAATTACTCCTTCAATCTCAATTACATCTTGTTTAGCCATTATTTGGTTGTTCCTCCTCAATTTGGGTTAAGATTTCATAGCCATCATTGGTGATGACAATAGTGTGCTCATAATGAGCGGCCAATGAACCGTCTTTTGTAACGACCGTCCAATTGTCCTTTAGTACCCTTGTATGGGGCTTCCCGATATGAACCATTGGTTCAATGGCGAGTGTCATTCCTTCTTTCAAAAGAATGCCTCTGCCAGGGAGTCCGAAATTTGGAATAGTAGGATCTTCATGCAATGAAGTTCCGATACCATGTCCTGCATAGTCTTGGGGAATGGAGAAGCCAAAGCCCTCCACATAAGATCCAATGGCATGCGAGATGTCCGTCAAACGGTTTCCTGCTTTTGCCAACTTCAGTCCCTCAAACAGTGATTGTTTGGTAACTTCCATCAGTTTTTGTGCCTCTTCGCTTATGGTACCCACTGCATATGTCCATGCAGAATCACCATGGTAACCCTTATAACAAGCTCCAATATCAACTGAGATAATGTCTCCATCCTTTAGTTTTGTATCATCGGGGATACCATGAACTAATACAGAATTAATCGATGCACAGATTGTTGCGGGGAATCCACCATACCCTTTAAAAGAAGGGGTTGCATCGTGTTCCCGTATTACGGCTTCACAAATTGCATCCAATTCTTTTGTGGTGACTCCCGGACGAATTGCTTTTGCAACCGCTTGATGGGCCAACGCAACAATTCTTCCTGCTTCTCGCATATAGATCAATTCTCTAGGTGACTTGGTTGTAATCATTTATTTTATCTCCAAAGCGTCTAATGTATCTTGCCATACTTTTTCGATTGGTTGATCTGCATTGATTACAGATAACATATCCTTTGATTGGTAATATGCCAATACCGGTTCTGTGGAATTGCGGTATTCTTCCAAGCGAGTAGTTAGGCTTTCAAGTGTATCATCTTTACGTTGATACAACTCTCCTCCACATTTATCGCAAACTCCCTCCACTTTCGAAGGGGTGTTTTTGATGTGATAAATTGCATCACATTGCTTACAGATGCGACGACCTGTAATACGATCCGCTAAGATATCGAAGTCTAAGTCTAGCACAATGACCTTGTCGATGGCAAGAGATGTGCCCTCTGTTAACGCATCGAACGCCTTCGCTTGTGCTAACGTTCTTGGATATCCATCCAACAAGAAACCTTTCGAGTTGTCTAGTTTTTCCAAAAAACTTTTGACCATGGGATTGGTTACTTCATCAGGAACCAATAATCCTTGATCGATGTAGCTTTTCGCTAACACTCCCAATTCTGTTTGTTTACCAATTTCAGAACGGAAAATGTTTCCTGTAGAAATGTGGTTAATTTCCAACGTTTCTACCAATTTTGCGGACATGGTACCTTTTCCAGCACCAGGCCCACCCATAATTAAGATATTCATAGTTGAACCTCTATCGTTGGACGAAACCACGGTACGATTTTTGTGTCATCTGCCCTTTAATTTGAGCTACCGTTTCCATCGCAACCCCAACCACGATAATGATTCCTGTTCCACCCAATGCCATAGAGCTTGGAAGGTTGGTAATCATCGGAATGATGTAAGGCAATACTGCGATGAATGAGATAAAGATTGCACCCAATACCGTAATTCGATTCAACACCTTATTAATATAGTTTTTTGTTTCCGTACCTGGACGGATTCCTGGAATATATGTTCCAGATTTGCTCAAATTTTCCGCAATCTTCTCAGGATCCACTTGCAATTTCGTGTAGAAGAAGGTAAATGCTACAATCAACACCACATAAAGGGCAAGTCCCACCGGTTTTTGAAGACTTAGAAGATTTGACATCGCAAGGGTGATTTCATTTTCCGGGAAATAACTAGCAATGGTTACCGGTGTAATCATAACCGCCGAAGCGAAGATTACTGGAATAACACTTGCAGAGTTAATTTTTAATGGAAGATAAGTCATATCATTGCGACGTGCATTTGTTGCACTCGTTGTATATTGAATTGGAATTTTACGAACCGCCGTTTGCATAAAGATGACAAGGACGATAATCGCCAAATACACAAGGATATACAACCCAAAACTTAATAGACCATTGAATGTAGCGGAGCTACTTGATGTATCTACCAATGTTTTGAAGGCATTAGAGAACTGCCATGGAAGTCCGGAAACGATCCCCGCAAAGATCAGTAAGGACATACCGTTACCAATTCCTTTTTGAGAAATCTGATCTCCTAGCCATAACAAGAACATCGTACCCGCAGTTAACAAGATGACAACATACAGATAAGAAGACAATGAGTTGTTGATCAGGACATTATAGCTCAATTCGAATGCATAAATCATCGTTGCTCCTTGTAAGAAGCAAAGCATGACAGCCAAATAGCGCGTATATTTATCCAAAGTTTTTCTTCCGGCTTGGCCTGATTTGGACAGTTCTGTGAAGTGTGGAATTACATCCATTGACAACAATTGAATAACAATTGAAGCCGTAATGTAAGGCCCTACCCCCAAGGCGAAGATGGACAATCGTTCAATTGCCCCCCCACCAAGAAGGTTCATCATACCTAACAAGCTATTGTCGGCAGTTCCTGCAAGAAGTGCAGCTGTATTCACGTTTGGTACTACAATTGCAGAACCAAAACGGAAGATGAACAGCATTCCCAGCGTGAACAATATTCTTTTTCTAATATCTTTGTTCTTGAACGCACTGCTAGCTGTTTGGAACATTAGATTACCTCAGCTTTTCCGCCTGCTTGTTCAATGATAGTAACAGCTGACTTAGAGAATTTGTTTGCTTTAACAACTAGTTGTTTTTCAAGCTCACCTGATCCCAAGATTTTGATACCATCCAATACTTTTTTTACCAATCCAACTTCGATTAGCAATTCTGGAGTTACTTCTACACCGTTTTCGAAAACATTCAAGCTTTCTACGTTCACGATTGCATACTCTTTACGAGTGAAGTTCGTAAATCCACGTTTTGGTAAACGTCTGTACAAAGGTGTTTGTCCACCCTCAAATCCAAGACGAACTCCTCCGCCTGAACGAGCGTTTTGCCCTTTGTGACCTTTACCTGCTGTTTTACCGTTACCTGAACCGTGTCCGCGTCCGATACGTTTACGTTCTTGGCGAGCACCTTCAGTATATTTCATTTCATGTAATTTCATGTTTGATTCCTCCTAATTAACCGCGAATTTCTTCTGGTTTTTTATCACGGAGTCGTGCGATATCTTCTACCGTTTTCAAATCTTTCAAAGCGGTAACTGTTGCACGAACCATGTTAATTGGAGTACGTGATCCGATACATTTTGACAAGATATCAGTGATTCCTGCCAATTCCAATACGGCACGAACAGGTCCACCAGCGATTACTCCAGTACCTTCAGCAGCCGGGCGAAGGAAAATTTCACCAGCTCCGAATGTTCCTGTAATAGTGTGTGGGATTGTTCCATTAACGATTGGTACTACGAATACGTTTTTCTTAGCGTCTTCGATAGCTTTTTTGATAGCATCAGGTACTTCGTTTGCTTTACCAGTTCCGAATCCTACGCGTCCTTTTTTATCCCCGATAACAACAAGAGCTGCAAAGCGGAAACGACGTCCACCTTTTACTACTTTCGTTACACGGTTAATCGTAACAACGCGTTCTTCGAATTCTTTCTCACGTTCACGGTCTCTTCTTGGTTTGCGTTCCATTGACATGACCTCCTTAAAATTTCAATCCAGCTTCACGAGCTGCGTCAGCCAAAGCTTTTACACGTCCATGGTAAACGTATCCACCACGGTCAAATTTAACATTTGTAATTCCAGCAGCTAGAGCACGTTCAGCGATTTTCGCACCTACTGTTGCAGCAGCTTCTTTATTACCACCGTTTTCCAATTTTAATTCAACACTGCTTGCTGACGCTAATGTATGTCCATTAACATCATCAATCAATTGCGCGTGAATGTGTGCATTTGAACGGAATACGTTCAGACGGGGACATTCAGCAGTACCAGAAATTTTGGCACGAACGCGCGCGTGACGACGTTGACGTACGTCATTTTTTGAAACTTTCTTAAGCATCGTTCTATTGCTCCTTTCCCACTATTTTTTACCAGCTGTTTTACCTTCTTTACGACGGATAATTTCACCTTTATAGCGGATCCCTTTTCCTTTGTAAGGTTCTGGTTTTCTAACAGCACGGATATTTGCAGCCCATTCACCAACGCGTTGCTTGTCGATACCGGAAACAACGATTTCAGTAGCTGATTTACATTCAACAGTTACACCTTCTTCAATTGTGAATTCAACTGGGTGAGAGTAACCAACGTTCAATGTTAATTTTTTACCGCTCATAGCAGAACGGAACCCGATCCCTACCAATTCCAAAGTTTTGGAGAAACCAGTGTTAACACCTTCTACCATGTTTGCAATCAAAGCACGAGTTGTACCGTGCAACTGTTTTGTGTGTTTTTCTTCGTTAGGACGAACAACTGTTAATACACCATCTTCGATTTTGATGTCCAAGATTGGTGAGAATTGACGAGTCAAAGTTCCTTTTGGTCCTTTAACAGTCACCTCATTGCCAGCAGCAACGTTGATTTCAACACCTGCTGGAATGGTAATCGTTTTATTACCGATACGTGACATAATTTCCTCCTACTACCAAACGTAAGCGACTACTTCGCCACCAACGTGTTTGGCTCTTGCTTCTTTGTCAGTCATCAAACCGTGAGAAGTAGAGATGATTGCAATTCCCAACCCGTTCAATACGCGAGGGATTGCATCAGATTTAGCGTAAACGCGTAGCCCTGGTTTAGAGATACGTTTCAATCCGCTGATTACTTTCTCATTGTTTAATCCGTATTTCAATGTAACAGTGATTGTCTTTTTGACATCACCTTCCACTGTATAATCAACGATGAACCCTTCGTTTTTAAGGATTTTCGCGATTTCCGTTTTTTCCTTGCTTGCTGGAATTTCAACAGTTTCGTGACGAGCTTGCACTGCGTTACGAATACGTGTCAACATATCCGCAATTGGATCTGTCATAATCATCATGACTTGTTTCCTCCTTCCAAGACTACCAACTAGCCTTTTTCACACCCGGGATTTGACCTTTGTAAGCCAACTCACGGAAGCAAATACGGCAAAGTTTGTATTTACGTAATACTGAGTGAGGACGTCCACAACGTTCACAACGTGTGTACTCACGTACAGCGAACTTTTGAGGACGTTTAGATTTGATAATCATTGCTTTTCTTGCCATTTTTCAGTCCTCCTTATTTTGAGAAAGGCATACCCATTTCTTCCAATAGGGCATATCCTTCTTCATTCGTTTTTGCAGTCGTTACGATAACGATATCCATCCCACGAACTTTGTTAACTTTATCGAAGTTAATTTCTGGGAAGATGATTTGTTCTTTGATCCCAAGTGTATAGTTTCCACGACCGTCGAAAGCAGTTTTGCTTACTCCACGGAAGTCACGTACACGTGGCAAAGAGATGTTCATCAATTTGTCCAAGAATTCGTACATTTTATCAGCACGCAAAGTAACTTTGCATCCGATTGGCATTCCTTCACGAAGTTTGAAGTTCGCGATGGATTTACGAGCTCTTGTAACAACTGGCTTTTGACCAGCGATTTGTGTCAATTCAGCCATAGCTTCATCCAAAAGTTTTGGATTTTGGATCGCTTCACCAAGACCGATATTGATGATTACTTTTTCAATTTTTGGAACTTCCATAACTGATGAATAATTGAATTTGTTCATCAAGCTAGGTACTACTGTTGTAGTATATCTTTCATTTAGGCGGTTCATACTTTAACCTCCCCTTACTTAACAACTGCGCCAGTTTTTTTCAAAACGCGCACTTTTTTGCCTTTTTCTTCTGAAATTCCAACACGAGATACTACTTTTGCTTTCGCATCGTAAAGCATTACGTTAGATACGTGAATTGGAGCTTCTTTCTCAACAATTCCACCTTCAGGATTAACTTGTGTTGGTTTCATGTGTTTCTTAACAAGGTTAACACCTTCTACCAATACTTTGTCATCCTTAGGGAAAGTTTTGATTACTTCTGCTACTGTGCCTTTGTAAGCACCAGTAATAACTTTAACTTTGTCACCTTTTTTGATTCTCACAATGACGGCCTCCTTACAGTACTTCTGGAGCTAAAGACACAATTTTCATGAAGTCTTTGTCACGAAGTTCTCTTGCCACAGGACCGAAAATACGTGTTCCACGTGGTGTTTTATCATCTTTAATAATTACTACAGCGTTGTCGTCAAATTTGATGTAAGTACCATTGTCACGGCGAACACCGTATTTAGTACGAACGATAACAGCTTTAACAACGTCACCTTTTTTCACTGTTCCACCAGGTGTAGCTGATTTAACAGCACAAACAACGATATCACCGATGTTTGACGATCTTCTTCTGCTTCCACCTAATCCACGGATAACTAATACTTCTTTAGCACCTGTGTTGTCAGCTACTCGTAATCTTGTTTCATTTTGGATCATGAACGTTACCTCCTAGCGACTAAAGCACAACAGCTTTTTCGATGACTTTCACTAAACGGAAACGTTTTGTTGCAGAAAGTGGACGAGTTTCCATGATTTCTACTTTGTCTCCCATTTTAGCTTCATTCAATTCATCGTGAGCTTTGAACTTTTTAGAATATTTAACACGTTTTCCATACAATGGGTGTGTTTTTGTCGTTTCAACCACAACAGTGATTGTTTTATCCATTTTATCGGAAACTACTGTTCCACGATAAACTTTACGGTTAGATCTTTCCATGCTTTACCTGATCCTCCTTAGTTTTGATTCCCAAGCTCACGCTCAGTCATCACTGTTTTAATACGAGCAATCGTTTTGCGCACAGTTCTCATGCGAGCTGTGTTTTGCAATTGACCAGTCGCTTGTTGGAAGCGCAGATTAAAGAGTTCTTCTTTAAGCGCATCGATCTCTTGGTTTAATTCAGCGTTGCTTTTTTCTCTGATCTCTTTCGCTGTCATGTTTTACTCCTCCTCGCCTCTACGCACAAATTTGCATTTAACTGGTAGTTTGTGAGATGCCAAACGGAATGCTTCACGTGCAACTTCTTCACTTACACCAGCAATTTCGAACATTACGCGACCTGGTTTAACAACTGCTACCCATCCTTCAGGAGCACCTTTACCAGATCCCATACGTACTTCTAGTGGTTTTTTAGTTACTGCCAAGTGAGGGAAAATTTTAATCCAAACTTTACCACCACGTTTCATATAACGAGTCATCGCAATACGTGCAGATTCAATTTGACGGTTTGTTACATAAGCACCAGACTCAGCAACCAATCCGAATTCACCAAACGCTACTTCGCGTCCAGCTTTAGAACGTCCTTCGTATGAAATACGGTGAGGGCGTCTGTATTTTGTTCTATTAGGCATTAACATAGATTAATTACCTCCTTGAGCTTGCCCTTGTGGTTTGCGCGCTGGGCGACGGTCACCACGACGACGGTTGTTACGTCTGTCATTTTGAGCGAATTTTGGAGCTTCTGGTTCAGTTACCATTTGTCCTGGCAATACTTCACCACGGCAGATCCAAACTTTTACTCCCAAACGACCATAAGTTGTGTGAGCTTCTTCGTGAGCATAGTCGATATCTGCACGAAGTGTGTGTAGAGGTACATTACCTTCTGCATACCCTTCAGTACGAGCGATGTCAGCACCACCCAAACGTCCAGATACTGCAGTTTTAATTCCTTTAGCACCAGAACGCATTGTTTTTTGGATTGCTTTCTTTTGTGCTGTACGGAAAGAAGCACGTTGCTCCAATTGATCAGCAATGGAACGAGCTACCAAACGAGCATCCAAGTCTGGGTTAGCAATTTCCAATACTTTAATATTAACGTTTTTACCATTAGTCAATTTAACTAATTTCTTTTTCAATGTTTCGATCGCTTCACCGTTTGTCCCGATGATAACACCTGGACGAGCTGTACGGATCATAACATCAACGCGGTTTTTAGAACGTTCAATCTCAACTCTTGAAACGGAAGCAGCTTTCAAGTCTTCCATTAAGAATTCACGGATTTTTACGTCTTCCAACAATAAATCGGCATAATCTTTGTCAGCGTACCAACGTGATTCCCAATCACGAATGACTCCGACGCGCAAACCGATAGGACTTACTTTTTGACCCATGGGCTACCTCCTTAATTACGCTCTGCAACCACTACAGTAATGTGGCTGGTGCGTTTGTGGATCGCAGATGCGGATCCCTTTGCACGTGGCATGAAACGTTTCAAGGTTACCCCTTCGTTTGCATAACATGCTTTAACGTACAAATTTTCTTCATTCATTCCGTTGTTGTTAACGGCATTTGATACAGCAGATTTCAAAACTTTGCTAACTGCAGTAGCTGCATGGTTAGGTGTGAATTTCAAAATAGCGGCTGCTTCTTCTACGCTTTTCCCACGAATCAGATCGATTACCAATCTTGCTTTTCTAGGTGGGATACGTAATGTTTTTGCTGTTGCTTTTACTTCCATCATCGTTTCCTCCTATCTATCTCTTAGATTTTTTGTCGTCTGCACCGTGACCAGTGTATTTACGAGTTGGTAC
>JBOGAI010000053.1:0-9071 GCA_051655665.1 Erysipelotrichaceae bacterium
CTTTACGAGGTAGTTTGCAAGGGTATCGATGAGTGTTGAAAGGATGGGGGTTTGATATCCATCAAAGTCAACTGCCGCTTCCACCACATCTTCAATTTGACCTTGCTCATTCACCAAGGCCATTTTTACGGCGGTTCCCCCAATATCAATTCCTAAATATTGCTTCATTTTCTTCTTCCTTCCAGGTATAATGAGAAAAAAGAGGTATCACTATGATCGTAACCAATCTCACTCATTTACCCACGTATTACGGTTTACACAAAAACCTAGATGTGGCCATTACTACCCTGCTCCAAATCGACTTGCATGCCTTGCCATTTGGCAAAACAAGTATCGATGAGGACCGGGTATATCTGAACAAAATGGTGTGTAACACCGATGAATTTGAGCATTTGTCTTTTGAAGTACACAAACGCTATCTCGATATCCATTTGATTTTGGACAACGATGAATATTTCCTTGTGTGTGACCAAAACGATTTGGTCGATGTGAGTGCTTACCAAAGCGAACAAGACATCTACTTTGGTAAGAGCACACAATATACGACGTGTCATTTACATTCTCAAAACTGTGTCATCACCTTTCCACAAGATGCGCATTTGCCACGCTTGCGTGCCAACCATGATGCCTACACCAAAGTGGTTGTGAAGGTCTTGTTTTAACTATTTGATCGCGTTGATAAAGCGCTGTGCGATCTCGAGCGGACGGGTAATGGCCCCTCCCACTACCACACAATGCGCACCCAGTTCTAGCATCCGTTTGGCCTGCTCGGGTTCATGAATTTTCCCTTCCGCAATGACAGGGATTTGAACACGCTCCACAATTTGTTTGACCAATTCGAAGTTTGGTCCTTCCGTCGCTTCTGAGAAGCGGGTATATCCACTGAGGGTCGTACCAATAAAATCGACGCCATAACTTTGGGCATCCAACGCTTCTTGCAACGTCGAGATGTCGGCCATAATCAAGATATCAGGATGCTTGGCGCGAATTTGCGCTACAAATTGCTGCGCATTCAAGCCATCCACTCGAGTATTTTGGGTTAAATCGGTCGCGATGATGTCACAACCAATGGCAACCAACGCATCGATTTCCTTGATGGATGGAGTAATATAGGCTTCCGTTCCCGGATAGTCTTTTTTTATGATTCCGATAATGGGCAAATCCACTTCCTGCTGAATTTCTAGGATATCGCGGATCCCATTGGCCCGAATTCCACACGCACCGGCTTGTTTTGCCGCTTTGGCAAACAAGGGCATGACACCCCCTTCTGGGGTATACATCGGTTCGTGGGGTAGGGCTTGGCATGAGACAATCATGCCATTTTTTAATTGCTTCAATATTTGTTCTTTTGTCATATCGTATCTCACTTTTCTATGGGTTAAAGCGACTTATTGATAATCGATTTCGCTGTTTTTTCGCGATACGCTCTTACTTTTTCTTCATTGCGTTTGGAATACTCCATCTTGATGGCATCAATCACAAACAATTGTGACAGCGTGCTGCTCAGCGATCCTCCTCGCAAGACTTGCTCTTTGGCAGCGGTTAACAAACATACATGTGCGAGTTTGGCCAGAGACGATTCGACATAACTGGTTATGGCAATGATGTTTGCATTGGCCTCTTTGGCCATCACGCAAGCATCATAAACATCTTTCGTGTTTCCCGTCAAAGAAAAGGCGATGACCAAATCATTGGGCTGGATCAAAGCCGAATTCATTGATTGAAAGTGTGAATCGGTAATGGCTTTGGCCAAACGACCCACCCGCAAGAAATTGCTTTCGGCCATTTGCGCACTGATTCCACTAGCCCCCACGCCATACAAGTATATGGTATTCGCATTTTCGATTAAGCCCACGGCTTTCGCTAGTGCTTGTTCTTGCAACACGTTGGCACTGTTTGAAATGACGCGGGTCAATTCGGATTCTAGATAATCAATGGTATCTTCATCCTTATTTTCTTGTTCTTCCTGATCCAAATCTTTGGCCAAGGATAACTTTAATGTACTCAGTTTATCAAAACCGACCTTGTTGCAGAAGCGGATGACCGTCGCCTCTCCAACTTGCGTCAATTTCGCGATGTCGGAGAGTGTTTGGTTCATTATGTCTTGATTGCACTGCAAGATATAGTCGGCTACTTTTTGTTCGGACTTGGTCAAGGATGGATAATAGGAGTGAATGGTCAACTTTACTTTCATTATGCAGGTTCTCCTTGACGATAACGGTTAAATATCAACACAAAGTATTGGGACAATAAATAGGCAATCATTGCAAATCCTACGGTCACATATACAAAGATGGACCAAGCAAAAATTAGGTTGCTCATCATCGAAATAAAGCCAATGGCAAACAAGCAAGCCAGCATAATCAAGGTTTTATCCAAGTGTACCAGGCTCATCATCAATGCATTTTTCATCAGATTTACGGTTGAATTGGCGAAGCGCGCTTGCAAAGGAAAGATGTAGAGTGCAAAGATGCCCAAAAACACCAACATCACAACCATGAATACAAAGTAAACACTGATAAAATAGTTGTCTGAATTGGCCAACAATAGAATATTCAGACACGTTACGCCGCCCACTGCGACAACAAAGGCCCAAAGGAGTGTGGCCTGCTTGAAGTTGGCGCGGTAGGCTTCCCAAAAGGAAGCCACCAGCTTTTGATCTTGGAATTCCACCATTTTCATCGTAACGCTAAACAGTGCTGAAAGACTTGCACCAATGGTTACCAATGGCAAACAACCAATGATAAAACATACATTGAGAAGCAAGAAATCCGATAAACGGTCCAAGCTTCGATACAACAGCCCATCTATTTTAAACATATACAAACCTCTTTTCTACATTTATCCTTTAACGGCTCCAATCGTAATCCCTTGGGTAAAGGATTTTTGGAAGGCCAAGAACATAACAATGATCGGAATGGCAGCCAAAGCAGCTCCTGCCATCAAAACGCCATAGTCGGTTGCAAACTCCCCTTGCAATAAGGCAAGACCAAGTTGCAGGGTTAGGTTGGAACGGGTATTCAACATGATGAGTTGCAAGAAATAATCATTCCAAGAAGAAATGAAGGTGAAGATCGCCAATGCCGCAATCCCCGGTTTTACAATCGGTACGACAATGCTCCAAAACGTACGAACTTCTCCACACCCATCAATTTTCGCTGCTTCCAATAATTCGGAAGGAACGATTTCACTAAACTGCTTCATTAAGAAAATCCCAAACGGCCAGCCCACGGCGGGAAGAATCACCGCCCACGGTGTATTGTGGAACCCCATGAAACTTATTTGTTTTACCAACGGGATCATGACAACCTGTTTTGGCAACGCCATCGCAAAGACGAAGATACTAAAGAGCAGCGCACTGCCTTTAAAACGTTTTTTCGCTAATACATAGCCCGCACTCGCAGACACCAAACATACCAACAACATGGTCATAAGCGAGATGAATACACTGTTTAACAACCACTGCCATGCAGGCTGACGAAACAAGGCCGCCCAGCTTTCTAATGTAGGATTTGTGGGAAACCATTGCGGTGGTAACATAATGGAATCGAGTCGAGTTTTAAACGATCCGGTAATGACCCAATAAAAAGGGAAAATGAATACTAAAGTAACGGCTGATAAGAAAGACATGGACAATAGATTCATTGCATTAATTTTTTTGATTTTTTTCATATTGTCCTCCTAATAACTCACATCGTCGCTTTTAAACAGTTTAAATTGGATCAAACTGAATAGTCCAATGACAATTGCAAGCACAACACCCATCGCATTGGCATATCCGAATTTATATTGTTTAAAGGCAGTTTCGTAAACCAAGTACATAATGGTTGACGTATTGTAGTTTGGTCCTCCATTGGTCAACAATTGAATCAAGGAGAAACATTGGAATGTATTGATTGTAGTAATGATGACTACGTACAACGTAGTAGGCAAAATCCCAGGCCATTTGATGTGTCTGAATATTTGCCATTTGTTTGCCCCATCGATTTGAGCGGCTTCAATTTGGGAAGTGTCCAAATTCCCCAAGGCAGCAATATACAAGATGATGGGTTGGCCGACACTGGTCGTAATCAAGATGATGATTACGGCCCACATCGCAAAACGCTTATCTCCTAACCATTGAATTTCATTGGAAATGACATTCATTTGCATTAGGACATAGTTCAATACTCCATTATACGGATCAAAGATCCATTTCCATACCGCGACGACCGCTACGCTACCTGTAACAACTGGAAGGTAGAAAATCCCACGGAAGGTACTGCGCACAACCGCGTTCTTTTGGTACAGAACAAGGGCAGCAAACAAAGAAAAAACCACAATGATCGGTACGGCAATGAGCACCAAATTCACTGTATTCATTAACGATTTCAAGAAGATTTCATTAGAAAAAAGTTTAACATAGTTCTCAAGTCCGTTGAACACAAACTTTTTGTTGGTCCAGTTGAAGAAACTGGTAACGACTCCAAAGCCAATGGGGAAGACAACAAATGTCGCGAAGAAAAATAGAGCAGGTGCCAAAAACATATACGCAACAGTTGTTTCCTTCTTACTTGGGGATAATTTTTGATACCAATTCGATGCCTTGCTTTTTTTGATTTCTTGGTCTTGCATAGTGTTTTCTAGCATACTTGAATCCTTTCTATCCTTAATAAAAGAGGGGTTATTCTCATAGCCCCTCTTTTGTGATTGTGATTATTCGTCTAAAGTTGGGTTTGCGTTTTCTACAAAGTATTTCGCAGCATCAGCAGGAGTTTTGTCTCCAGTCAACATTGCTTGTAGAGATCCCCACCAGAATGGACGCATAGAAGCGAATCCTGGAACGGTGTTGTAGTAAGAACCATAGTATTTAGATAATGAATCGTAATATGTCATATCTTCATTGCCTTCATACAAGTCTCCAAAGCTTTTGCGAACTGGGAAGCAGTTTGCAGCCATTACGTTTTGTTTCCCTACTGTTTCATCATCTGCCAAGAATTTTACGAATTCTTTAGAAGCAGCAATTCTTGTAGCGTCTTTTGAATCAAAGATTGCATATCCATTTACAAGGTATTCCAAATTAGGGTTTCCATCTTTTGAAGGAAGAGATACCGCGATGGCTTCGATGCCCGCAGCTTCCAATTCGCCTTTTCTTGCGTTTGCCAAGTTAGGAGACCACAAGTTAAGCGCCCAGAATTTAGAATTTGTTGGAGTTGTGAAGTGAGCAATTGCATCATTCGCAACACCAGCTGTATTTCCTGTCAACCATCCTTCATTTACGCCTTGCATTACAAGTTCGAATGCTTCGACTCCTTCAGGTGTGTCCATTGTGTATTTTGTTAAACCAGAATCCATGATTGTAGCACCAGTCAAATTGGTAATGAAGGCACGAGTCCCTTGGTCACCACCTTGACCACCAGCGTAGATTTCTACCCCTTTGTAACCTTTGGCTGCCATTTTTTTAGATAGCTCGATGAATTCTTCTGTGGTCCAAGTACGATCCCCTTCAAAATTCATTTCGCCCAACAATCCAGCTTCTTCCAAAGCGGTTTTGCTGACTGCCATTACGAATGGAGCTGCACTGGTTGGATACATCCAATAGTTTTCCCCATCGCTTGATGCTTTCAAGACTGCATCGTTCACTGCATCTTTTTCCAAACCAGTTTCTTCATACAATTCATTCAAATTTACAAGGTAACCAGATGTTCCATAATCGATGATACGACCTGGAGCATCAAACAAGACATCAGGTTGTGTTCCTGCTTGTACAGCATTGATGATTTTTTCAGGTCCATTTTGGAAATCGATCATTTCTACGTTAACTTTGATATTCGGATACTTTTTGTTAAACTCTGTTACTAAACTTTGTTCGTACTGCCCGGATACTCCGTCCACAGTTGCGAAGGTAGGGAATGCCCACCAAGTAATCTCAGCTTCCAATTCAGTCAGGTCACTAGGTAGTCCATTTGGATCAGCAGGTGCGTTTGAACATCCACTTACCCCAGCCGTTACAACTAGCGCAGTTAATATTGCTAATAACTTTTTCATTTCGTTCCTCCTATGTTATTAGAAATGCGATAACAAAATACTCATCATACTACTATGAAGCGTAACTCCAATAAATTATTTTTTTTGGAGTACTTTGTCAATAACAATATAGCACACCCATTCCACAATGTAAACGGTTACTTTGACATTTTTTTAATTATTTAAACATTTTTTGCGACAATCCCTTTTTGTAAGGCGAAATAAAAAGACGTCCCTGATTTGGAAACGTCTATATTGAACCTTATTTCGCAAGGTATGGTTGCACTGCATTGACAAACGCCTTCACTTTGTCAGGATTGCTTTTCACTTCACTAGATTGTGCATTCACAAAAGAAGCACTCACCTTTACCGAAGGCAATACCTTTTTCAAGGCATCCAATGCGCTGGCGTTGTCTCCGGTGCCACTTGTTGTGAAGCAAGCAACAACCTTTTTGTGGTCTTTTTGTTCGTGCAGCAAAGTGCGAATCGCAGGCGTCACATTGCCCGCCCAGACTGGAAAGCCCAAGATGATTTGGTCGTATTGGCTCCATTTTGTTTTGTCATAGCCGATAGAAGGCTTCATTTTAAACGTAACTTGCCCTCCTCCCACAACAACTTGCAACGCTCTGGCTTTCGGATACCCCCACTTGGTTTTGATCTCCATCGAATCAATCTGCAATTCTTGCGCAATTTCTTCTGCGATGGCTTTGGTATTGCCACTTAATGAATAATATACCAATAGTGTTTTCATATTGTTCCTTTTCTATGGATTCCCCATGTGCAAACACCACTTGCCCCCCATTTTTTGTGGCATTTATTTTTTCTGAATATTCATTCGTCTTTTCTTTGTTCCACTGTTCAGCTCGTTGTATAAACTCGCAAGGACATCACTGGTAGCTACCAAGAATACCAACAAGGCAATAAAAGGAAGCATACCTAAACTGTTGTAAGGAATAAGGAAGGTTCCCCAGGTGATAAGGAGCCAATGTATAAAGAAGATCGGTGTTACCAACTTACTCCAACGAATCAACCCTTTTTGGATTACAACAGGAACCCACGGGCTGATGAAATACAACAAACCAAGCTCCACTGCAATAAGTGCAGTAAAAAGAATATTGTCAAGGAGATTATGGTGATAATAGCCCAGATCTGAATCCATTCCACTTGCAAGACCCCACCAGGTGTGAACCAGATAACTTCCTGCAAAGTAGACTACAGCACCCACCACTAGTACCCATAAGTAACCCTTCTTTTTGTCTTTGATCCGTTGCAAGTAATAGCCAAACAAATACCCTATCAAAGGATAAAAGACCCAGGTTAGGAACGGAAAATACGCGATTTCGTTACAACCAACAAACAACCCCACTACAGCAGATAATCCAATCGATTCTATTTCAAGGGGTTGAATGGCGATATTGAGAATTCCAAATACGACAGCGAGAATCACAATACCACCATTGCTGACTTTGAATTGCTTGAGTGCTCCAAAACACAGCATCATCAATCCTGAGAATTGCAAGATGTCAATGGATACCAATTCGGGAATGGCCTCTCTGATATAAGATGGATCCTGGGTTATAGCACAAACAACCAATGCGGGAAACATACTTTTCAAAAAATTCAAAAAGTATCCTGCTGCCAGCAACCAAAAGCCGCGCTTGAATAGCACTTTGGGTTGACTGTTTCGTGAATACTGTACCCCCACTCCAAGTAAAAACATGAACATTGGTGCCGCAGGAACCATACCCACAAAATCATTAAACACCCCAAATGCACTCTCCATCACACTGTCATTCGCATAGAAAATCTGAGCGTGAATAAAAATCATAAATAAAACCGCCAATCCTCTGGCATAATCCAATTCTAACTGCCGTTTGGTATTGATGGGGTCTTTTGAAAAGATCATACGAGTATCCTCCTTGGTTTTAAAAGTGTAATAGCCAACTAAAACAATACCCATTCCTCAATCAAAACTGATTCGTTCTACTTTTCCATCATAGTCTTGTTCGTTCGAATTTGCAACTTAGGATAAAAAAAACTTTCTTCAAACCGAAGAAAGTTTTTTACACTCGAAATCGCTAAACAATTCCATTTAACCGATGACGAGCTTATTGGTTTTCTTGAGAAATTTCGCTGGGATTGGGTGGTCCATTTTCCACACAATGCTCATGGGATTCGATCCTTCGTGACTTTGGTAGGTTGCGCTGCCCAAATAGGTGTAGGCAGCACCATTGCCCAGGATATGATCTTTCTTAAATTCACGCACAAACAATAATATTTTGTGGTTCATTTTCGAGTGATGGATATACCTTTGCCCCGTAACAGAGGATTGCGAGGTTGTACTTTGACTTTGCCAATGGAACAGGTGCTCATTGATCGAGTAGTCTTCGTACATTGTGGTAGAAGAGTAATCCTTTTCGGTTTTATTCAGTGTAACAAATAAAATATCGATGTTATTATCCGGAAGGTACTTTACTCCTTCCCGTACCGTGGCGGGTTTCAAGAAATCCGCACCAACAAGGATTTGATCGCGGGTGTACGTACAGTGCAAATCCAGTGGGCTCTCAAATCCTAAATCGATCACTTCATCTACAAAATCTATTTTATTGAACTTATACATCAAGATCTCGATCAGCTCCTCGCATAAAATCGGGCATTCTTTCAATTTATGGACGCCTTCTAGCAAAGAATGAAACCCGCATTCTTCATATGGTTTTTGCCAGATCGTAAAATGAAGCATTTGCAACATTCGTTGCTCCGTAGGATCAAACATGGTTCTATTGTTTTCAAGCAATCCGAGAATGAATTTAATAAATCTTCTTGAATCGACAAAGCAGAATCGTTGAAATGCTTTGGACATCACTTCTTCAAGCTCCTCATCATACGGTTTTTTCACTTTTGCACTAACACAAAGATTGGAGAATGTATCCTTTGCATAGATGGTACGGATATCCAAGTGATAGTGTTCTAAAAAGTTCTGCAAAGACAAGGGTAATCCAGTATCTTCCTCAAAGGTTGCAATACGTGAAATCAATCCAAGCTTCCCACTTACATTTGCACGAATA
>JBOGAI010000054.1:0-3997 GCA_051655665.1 Erysipelotrichaceae bacterium
CAACTGCCCGGACTTAAAGTCGAGGGCGTCTTCTCGCATTTCAGTGTCAGCGATGACTTGCATGCAGAGCATTTGGCCTATACCCAAAAACAAATCGCACTCTACGATGAAGTGCTCGCGTTGCTAGCACAAGCGGGGATTCCCAAACAAATCACCCATTTGCAAAATACGTATGGCATCTTGAATTATCCGCACCTGCCCTACGACTATGTGCGACCGGGGTTGTTGCACTTGGGCTTGACTTCACACAAAGACCTTGCGGTCAACCATCCTTTGGATTTGCAACCCATCATGGAGTGCAAAGCCCAAATCACTCTGGTGAAAACCATTCACAGCGGTTCAAGTGTGAGTTATGGCCGCAATTTTGTGGCACATCACGACATGCAAGTCGCGACCGTCTCCATTGGATATGGCGATGGCTATCCGCGCATTCTGAGCAACACCAATACGCAAGTGTTGGTGCATGGGGTATTGTGTCCGGTCATCGGAAACGTCTGCATGGACCAAATCGTGATTGATGTGAGCAAGGTAGCTTGTGCGGTGGAAGACGTCGTTACGCTTTTTGGAGTGGATGAAGGCGTGGAATTGCCCATCGATCAAATCTCTCACAAAGCCCAAACCATTAATAATGATACACTGTGCATGTTGAATGCACGGTTACCCAGAACATACAAAAGGTAAGCTCGTGCAGCTGCCTTTTTTGTCAGAAAGGAAGCAGTATGTGGAAAATATCCAACCTTAAAGTGGGCATCGACGAGGACAGCGAACAAACGCTGCGCCAGGTGCTGTGCAAGAAACTCAAAATTGCCGACAAGCACATCGCTTCGATGCAAATCGTGAAAAAGGCGATTGACGCCCGCAAAAAAGATCAAATCAGCTTCAACTACACCGTTCACCTCACCCTAACCTCAACTCGAAGCCTTAAGGGGAAAAGCGATGTCTTGTGGGTAGAAGATGAGCATTTCGACTATCCAAGTGTCGAGCATGCGCCATCAAAGCGTCCCGTGGTGGTCGGCTTTGGACCCGCTGGCATCATGGCTGCATACGTTCTTGCAAAGGCGGGAGCATGTCCGGTCGTCTATGAGCGAGGAGGAAGCGTGGAAGAGCGCATCCACTCGATTGACGCGTTTTGGAAGGAGGGGCTTTTGGACCCCGAATCCAACGTGCAATTTGGAGAAGGAGGAGCCGGAACGTTTTCGGATGGAAAATTGACGGCTCGCAGCAAAGACATCAAAGCCCTGGCCTTTTTGGAGGCCTTGGTGGAAGCCGGTGCACCCAAGGAAATCTTGTATGAAGCGCACCCACATATTGGAACCGACCAGTTGCGTGGGGTCGTGGTAAATATGCGCAAAAGCATCGAAGCCATGGGTGGAACCATTCATTTCAACACCCGTGTCGATGACTTTTGGATCGAGGACGATGTGTGTCGCGGGGTCATCATCGCAAAACAACACATTGAAGCCAGTGGGGTCATTTTGGCGATCGGACATTCCGCACACGATACCTTTGAAACGCTTTATGCAAAGCAGGTAGCCATGGAACCCAAACCCTTTGCCGTGGGCGTGAGGGTGGAACATTTGCAAACGACCATCGACGAAGGACAATATGGGGCGCTGGCAAGTCATCCTGCACTCAAGTCGGCGGAATATCGCATGACCCACACCGCGAGCAATGGACGAGGCGTCTATACCTTTTGCATGTGTCCGGGGGGGTATGTGGTCGCTTCCTCTTCATTGCCGGATACCATTGTGACCAATGGGATGAGTGAATATGCCCGCGATGGAGCCAATGCCAATGCGGCAGTACTTGTACAAGTGGGACCCAAAGATTTTGGGGATCATCCACTCGCTGGCTTACGCTATCAGCGCTCCCTAGAACAAGCGGCCTTTGTGGCGGGTGGGGGAGCATACCGTGCCCCTGCACAGCGGGTCGTCGATTATTTGGCGAAGCAACCAAGTACCACTTTGGGTAAGGTTGTACCGACCTATTCACTTGGCGTTCACTTGACAAACTTGCATCCACTGTTCTCTAAGGACATCAACCAAGCCTTAGAAGAAGGGTTAGTGGCCTTTGGCAAACAGCTTCCCGGCTACCTCAATGAAGACGCGCTCATGACCGGAGTGGAGACCCGAAGTTCATGTCCGTTGCGCATTACGCGTTATAATACCAATTGTCAAGCAATTGGTGTAAAATGCTTATATCCAAGTGGTGAGGGCGCAGGATACGCTGGGGGAATCGTATCGGCAGGCGTAGATGGAATTCGCTGTGCTCTAGCACTTGTTCAACAGCTCAAAGGAGAACTGAACTATGAAAACATTGAGAGAGCTTAAAGCATTTTTGATTCGGGGTAACATTGTAGACTTGGCCGTAGCTGTTGCACTAGCAGGTGCGTTTGGAGCCATCGTGGCTTCAATGGTCAATGATTTGGTCATGCCAGGGATTGCAGCCTTGTTTGGCATTCCGAAATTTACCGATTTGGTATACAACCTGAATGGTACGGACATCCTGTATGGCAATTTCATCCAAGCCGTTGTGAACTTCTTGATTGTTGGGGTCTTCTTGTTCTTCGTCATCAAAGGCGTTGCACGATTACAAAAGGCAAAAGAAGCTGCGCCTGCAATGCCTTCGAAAACCGAAGTGCTTTTGGAAGAAATTCGCGATTTGTTGAAAAAGGACTAGTATCATGAAGCGTACGAAGAACCTGTTGCAAGGTTCTTCCTTTTTTTGACTTTACAAGGCACTAGAGTGGACAGCGCGAGGCGATGTTCGCTAAAATAGACACATTGAGATGGAGGCGTATTATGAGTGAAACAATATTAGATGTCGTAGTCATTGGAAGTGGACCTGCTGGGGTTTCTGCTGCAATCAATGCGAAAGTAAGAAACAAAAGCGTAAAGCTTTTTGGATACAAGCATTTAAGCAATAAAATTGTAAAGGCACACCGTGTAGACAACTACTTGGGATTGCCTCAGATTACAGGTCCTGAATTGAAGGATGCCTTCTATGATCATCTGACCAAAATGGACTTGGACATTACCGAAGAAAAAATTACTGCGGTGTACCCAAATGGGGACACGTTTATGATTATTGGAGCCAACCAAATGTATCATGCGAAAACCGTGATCATCGCAAGCGGCGTGGATTTGGGCAAACAAATCGAAAACGAATTGAATTTGCTAGGGGCTGGCGTAAGCTACTGTGCAACGTGTGACGCCATGTTGTACAAAGGAAAAGATGTAGCCATTATCGGCTACAACGAAGAAGGCGAACACGAAGCCAACTTCGTAGCGGAAATTGTCAACAAAGTGTACTACATTCCCGTCAATTCGACTCCATCGATTCTTCATGAATCCGTTGAGGTGGTCAAAGACGTTCCCTTGAAAATTGAAGGGGAACAATACGTAACCGGATTGCAACTACGAGGCAGCCACTTGGCTGTGGATGGCGTTTTTGTTTTGCGTGATAGCGTGGAACCAAGTCAACTGATGGCGGAATTGGAAATTGACAACAAACACATCAAGGTGTCGCGTTTGATGGAAACCAGTGTTCCAGGCGTTTTCGCAGCAGGAGATGTAGTGGGACGTCCGTATCAATACCTCAAAGCAGCAGGAGAAGGCTTGATTGCCGGATTGTCTGCGGCGGAGTACATCGATCGTCAAAAACTAAAATAGCTCAAGCGAGCTATTTTTTTTATTTTCAAGGCATGAAGTCCGTTCCTTTTTTAAAATATGGTAAAATACCGTAGAAAGAGGTGAAAGAGATGTCACAAATTGGAATTATCGGACTTGGGACCATGGGGTATGCCCTGGCCCAAAACTTTATAGATCATCATATTCAAGTAGTAGCGTACAATCGTACCTGGGAAAAAACCCAACATCTTCTGGAAGAGCGCGGAGCAACCGCACTCATTGGAGCAAAAAGCCTTCCGGACTTTGTGGATGCTTTGCAAAAGCCGCGGAAAATCATGTTGATGCTGCCAGCAGGGGGTGCGACCCAA
>JBOGAI010000055.1:0-2594 GCA_051655665.1 Erysipelotrichaceae bacterium
CATCAATCGGACAACGGGTGAAGTTGTGCCGGTTGAACAGTGGGAAGTGGATCAAGAGCATCACTGCGTGGTGGTACATCACGCACAACGTTTTGATGAATACACGGTGAGCTTTTTGGTGTATGCGATATGGGATCCAACGCAAATGTACAATCACATTACCAATGATTGGGGCGATAAGCCACACGAGATTCCATTCGATGTGCGCAAAGCCCGCTCTCAAGCCTACATGGAAAGCTGCATTCGTGAATTTTGCGAACAAAATCCCGATACGGATGTGGTGCGTTTTACCACGTTCTTCTATCATTTTACGCTAGTGTTCAACGATCAGGGAAAAGAAAAATTCGTGGATTGGTTTGGCTACAGCGCTTCGGTTTCTACAGAAATGCTGGATGCCTTTGAACAAGAAAAAGGGTACGCTCTGCGCCCCGAAGATTTTGTGGACCAAGGCTACTACAACTCTACCTTCCGCGTGCCGAATGCACGCTACAAGGATTTCATCGACTTTCAACAAGCCTTTGTGGCAGCTCAAGCCAAAAAACTTGTGGACATCGTGCATGCTTCGGGTAAGGAAGCGATGATGTTTTTGGGTGACAACTGGATTGGAACGGAACCATATGGCAAATACTTTGCCTCCATCGGCTTGGATGCCGTTGTGGGCAGCGTGGGCAGTGGTGCGACCTTGCGCATGATTTCGGAAATCCCACACGTAAAATACACGGAAGGGCGCTTCTTGCCGTACTTTTTCCCGGATACGTTTTATGAAGGAAACGATCCAATCATTGAAGCCAAAAGCAATTGGCTGACGGCGCGTCGTGCCTTGATGCGTAAACCTTTGGATCGCATTGGGTATGGAGGCTATTTGTCTTTGGCATACCAATTTCCGGACTTTATGGATTACATCGAACACGTTTGCGATGAGTTCCGTGACATCCATGCACGCATTGATAAAGCAAAACCGTATTGTGGGGTTACCGTGGCCATCTTAAATGCGTGGGGAAGTCTTCGTTCTTGGCAAACGCACATGGTGGCGCATGCGCTTTGGTACAAGCAAATCTATTCCTACTTGGGTGTTTTGGAATGTCTAAGTGGCATGAACGTCGAAGTGCGTTTTCTTTCCTTTGACGAGGTGTTGACCAGTGGCATTCCGGAAAGTGTTGATGTGATCATCAATGCTGGTGATGTCGGTACTGCCTTTTCCGGAGGGGCCCATTGGAACAATCCAAAACTGTTGCGGATCATTCGTGAATGGGTATACGGTGGCAAAGGGTTTATTGGGATTGGCGAACCAAGTGCATATGAAGCCAATGGCAAGTATTTCCAATTGGCTTCCTTGCTAGGGGTAGACAAAGAACTGGGGTTCTCCTTGTCCACCGACAAATACTATGTTCATCCACAAAATAACCATTTCATCACCCAGCATATACACCGCTTCGATTTTGGGGAAGGCATGAAAAACATTTATGCCCTCGATGGGGAGTGTGAAATCCTGCAGTACGCGAATGGTGAAGTACAACTGGCCACTCACCCTTATGGATTGGGACGCAGTGTTTATTTTGCCGGTCTGCCATATAGTTTGGAAAACACCCATTTGTTGCAACGTGCATTGTACTATGCAGCAAACAAGGAGGAAACGCTACTACGCTTCTACAGTGAAACCACTGGCGTTGAAGTGCATGCGTATCCAACGCAAAAAAACTATGCCATCGTCAACAATACCGATGGGAGGGTGAATGCACACTTCTATAATGAGCAGGGCGTACGCGAGGCCATTGAATTGGCACCATGTGCCATTGTATGGAGAACGTATGAAGTGTAACGTGCAAGCGCTGCTATGCAGTGTATTATTGGCTGGGGGATTGTATTTCGTCGTGAGTGGACATGGGGTGGTAGGGTATGCCGGACTATCGACCATGTTTGTGGGATTGGCCATGCTGCTTCTTTCCCTTTACGTATTCAATAAAATGGGCTGAGGCCTCTTTCTCAAAAAAAACACACCTTGTACGCAAGGTGTGTTTGTCGTTTGGTCAGGCACTTAAGTCCACGCTGATGATTTTGGTTGAGGTATTGCGGATGGATTGTAATGCCTCTTGGGCTTTTTCCATCAACAAGTGATAATCTTCCAATTTTGCGGAAGGGGCAGTGGCAATGGCCATGCACATTGAGACAATCTCAGAAATCGGGGACACTTCATGGATCAAGGCCAAACGCTCCATATTCACAAGCAATCGCCCTGCAATGGTTAACGCTTCTTCCAGTCCAATTTTCTCCAGCAAAATCAAGAATTCATCGTTTCGTAAACGCACGACTTTGGTTGCATAGTCGTTGACGGTGTACAAAATGGTTTTCCCCACCGTCTTCAACAAGCGATTGGCTTCTTCTTCGCCATAAAACTCATTGTAGTTGTGGAAGAAGTCGATGTCACAGTGAATCAGGGTCATCGGAATGGATTTGCGATAGATGGTTTCGTTGTGGAAGCTGATATATTCATCGAGCAAACTTTCGTTGTACAAGCTGGTGATGGAATCCACATACGGTTCTTTGATGATTTCCTCTTCCTCATCCGTGCTCGAAAGCAAAGAGGAGTTGTTCGC
>JBOGAI010000056.1:0-2509 GCA_051655665.1 Erysipelotrichaceae bacterium
GTGCGCTTTGGAGGCAGTGTCAACGCCAAAACCGTGGAAAACAAGCTGCAGACACTGCGTTTGTGGGTAGAGCGACAAGGCATTGCGTTTGGGCAAGAGGTGTACGTAGCCCGCTTCAATCCGCCTTTTATGCCACCGATTTTTCGACACAATGAAATCATGATTGCACTTTTGTAGCATTCTTGGGCAAATCACATGCACGAATCTCATGAAGCGAGTATTATCATATCGTGAGGTGAACGCAGTGAGTGTAAAAATAACAATTAATCAGGAATTATGCAATCAGTGTGGAAAGTGTTTGAGTGCTTGCCACAGTACCATTTTTGAACAAGTGGAAGATCAAATTCAAGTAAAAACAGGCAACCATTGCAATGAGGCAAAGTCGTGTGTTCCAAGTTGCCCAAGTGGGGCCATTACGATACAACGGCTCGATCAGGTGAAACCCGCGAAAAACTATTGCGATGGAGACTGTATGGATGGCAGTTGTGAACTCAATTATTCTGAGCTCTTTAATTGGCCGGTAAAACTGCGTGCGATTGATCCAAACGCTTCCTTTTTGCAAGATGCACATTTATTGCTTGCAGCCGATTGTACCGCTTTTGCTCACGGACGGTTTCACCAAGAAATGATGATGGACAAAGTGCTGTTGACAACGTGCCCGCATTATTTGAGTCAAGAAGAATATGAACATTTGGAACAAATCATTCTTCAAAACGAAATCATGGACATCGATGTGGTGGAAATGGACGTTCGCTGTTGTACGACTTTGAATAAGGTGGTCGAGGAGATTGTGGCAGCCAACGGTTTGAAAACACGCATCAATCACTTTAAACTTACTACCGATGGTATGATTGAACAATAAAACACAAAAGGTCTGGATTGCTCCAGACCTTTCTTTATGCCTTCATCAAGGCTTCAAATTCGTTAAGGGTTTGTTCAAAGAAGCCAAACGCATCATCGTACGTGCCATCGGCAAGGGGATCGACCCCCGCTTGTTGCAACTGTTCGATGGGATCACAGCTTCCCCCTTTTGTTAAGAACGAAAGGTAGGCGCTGTTTTCTCCTGCCAACAGTTTTTTCGCAAAACTCAAGGCACATGACATGCCTAGTGTATATTTGTATACATAGAAGTTGTAATAGAAGTGAGGGATGTAATAGCATCCATAGCCGACCAAATCATCGAGTTGAACGCTTGGACCGAAGTAGTCTTGGGACAACTGGGCATAGAGCGTTGTCAAATCACTGGAAGAAACGGGACGACCTTCCTCCAACCATGCATGCAAGGTCGCTTCGAATTTCGCATACATTGGCTGGCGGAACAATGTTCCAACAAGTTGTTCTAGCATACTGTACAGCAAGTAGGCTTTGGTTTTTGGGTCAACACTTGTTTGCAATAAATGCTGGTTCAACAAAACCTCATTGACGGTGGAAGCCACCTCGGCAACAAAGATTTTGTAATTCGCCAATATCGGACGGTTGTTCGTTTTGGAGAAATACGAATGCATGCTGTGGCCGAGTTCATGAGCCAATGTCGATACAGAGTCGTAGCTACCCGTGTAGTTCATCAAAATATAAGGTGCGGAATCATAACTTCCCCAGGAATACGCACCAGGGCGTTTTCCTGGATGGGTCATAAAGTCAATCCAGCGCTCTTTTTTCGCTTTTTCCAGCAACGCCAAATACGTTGGTGAAAGAGGCGCGAGTGCTTTGTTTAAAATGTCGAACGACTCCTCGATGGTGTACTTTTGGTCAAAACCACTTACCAAAGGGACGTTGAGGTCGTAATAATGCAGGGTATCGAGCTGCAACAATTCCTTTTTCAAGGCGTTGTAGCGATGAAACAAGCCAATGTATTTCTCGTTGGCCATCTTCAATACTTGGTCAAAAAGGGCAACGGTGGCATTGTCCTCAAACAAGCTGGCTTGCAAAGCAGAATCAAAGTTGCGCTGTTTGGCATTGAATACTTGGGCTTTCGCATTCCCGGTAAGCAATGATGCCATCGGATTCGCCAGGCTTTGATACGTTCTGAAAAACGTTTGGTATGCTTGTTTACGCACGCTTTGATCATCGTGTTCTAAGAATTGGCGGTACGTTGCCATATTTAAAAATTGGGGTTGACCATCGACGATGACATCGTCAAAGTCAACGCGCCAGTTGGCATACGTCTCGGCAGGATTCCCCAATAAATCATGCAAAGAAGCCATCCATTTCTCACCCTCATCATCCAAACGATGTGGGATGGTGCGCAAGATTTCGCTTACGACATACGCAAACGGTGCGCAATTTTCGTCTTGCAAATAGACCTCGATCGCTTCTTTGTGCGCGATGACGCGGTTTTGCAAGAAGCTCAAGGCCAAGACGGATTGTTGTTCCAAAGTCAGGACAATCGCCATGTTTTGTTGGTTTGCGTCGCTTGTGGGTTCCACGTCAGTGCTCATTTTCGCAAAGGTGTAACAATGGCTTAATTGACGTTGGAAGCGTTCGTATTCGTTCATGAAGGTTGAAAAAG
>JBOGAI010000057.1:0-5338 GCA_051655665.1 Erysipelotrichaceae bacterium
TCCAGCAGCGATCTTAACGATTGCTTTACGAACAGCATTAGTTTGTCCAACGTAACGTCCCATACGTTTTGTTTTAGGGCGAACGTTGGCGATATTTACTTTCTCAACTTTTACGTTGAAGATTGCTTCTACCGCTTGACGTACTTCCGTTTTGTTGCTTCCTTTCGCAACTTCGAAAGTTACTTTGTTATCAGCATCCATCAATTTCATTGATTTCTCAGTGATGATTGGACGGATAATAATATCTCTATAGTTCTTCATTATCCTAGTGCCTCCTCAACTTCTTTTACAGCAGCTTCAGTGAACACAATTTTGTTTGCGTTAACAATGTCGTATACATTGATTGCGTCTGCAGTCAACATCATCATTGATGGGATGTTGCGCATAGACAAGAATGCATTATCGAAATCTTCTGTATTAGAAACTACGAACAAGGTTTTTCTTGTAGCGTTGATCGCAGTGATGATTTTGTTGAAGTCTTTTGTTTTTGGAGCTTCCAATTGCAATGCATCAAGAACGATCATGTCGTTGCTCAATACTTTTTCAGACAATACTGACTTCAAAGCCAAGCGACGAACTTTTTTGTTTAAACGGTATGCATAGCTACGTGGTGTTGGACCGAATACGATTCCACCTCCGCGCCATTGTGGAGAACGTGTAGAACCTTGACGTGCGCGCCCAGTTCCTTTTTGTCTCCAAGGTTTACGACCACCACCAGCAACTTCAGTGCGGTTTTTAACGTCGTGAGTTCCTTGTCTCATTGATGCGCGTTGCATAACGATTGCATCAAAGATAACTTGTTGGTTTGGTTCGATGCCAAACACTTCAGGGTTAAGAGTGATTTCGCGCAACTCTTTACCTTCTTGGTTAATTACTACCACGTTAGGCATTTATTAATCCTCCTTTGAATAGTCTACTAAAGAAACAGCAGGGTTAGTTCCTTTTGCTTTTTTAGAAGCCATAACCATTACCAAGCCACGTTTTGGACCTGGTACATTACCTTTTACCAAGATCACGTTGTTTTCAACGTCAACTTTGATAATTTCAAGGTTTTGGTTAGTCGTACGGTATCCACCTTCTTGACCAGCCATGATACGTCCTTTGTTGATTACCCCGTTGTTACGTCCGATTGTTGCCAATGAACCGATACCACGGTGATGTCCAGAACCGTGAGAAGCAGGCCCCAAAGATTGGTTGTTACGACGAATCGCACCAGTGAACCCTTTTCCTTTTGAAGTTCCGATAACATCTACTGCTTCACCAGCAGTGAAGATATCAACTTTAACTTCCGCACCAAGATCAAATGAAGTCATTTCTTCACCTGAGATTTCACGAGTGAAACGTTTTGGTGCAGTGTTTGCTTTCGCTGCGTGACCGATAGATGCTTTAGTAGCACGTTGTGCTTTTACATCTTCGAATCCCAATTGAACCGAAACGTATCCGTCGTTTTCAATTGATTTTTTTTGCATTACTACGTTTGGTGTAGCCTCGATTACTGTTACAGGGATCAATGTTCCTTCTTCAGTAAATACTTGAGTCATACCCAATTTGCGTCCTAAGATTCCTTTCATGATGTCACCTCCACCACTACAGTTTGATCTCGATGTCAACACCGCTAGGAAGTTCCAAACGACTCAAAGAATCGATTGTTTCCGCCGTAGGTCCGACGATCTCAATTAAACGTTTGTGAGTTCTGATCTCGAATTGTTCACGAGAATCTTTGTATTTGTGTACCGCACGCAAGATTGTGATTACTTGCTTTTCAGTTGGAAGAGGTACTGGTCCAACGATCTTTTTAGCACCGTGAGCTTGTGCTGCTTGCACGATTTTTTCTGCAGAAGCATCCAAAATTCTGTGCTCGTACGCTTTTAAGCGAATACGTACGCTGTTTTTTGCCATGAATAGATCTCCTTTCGCCTATATCTAAGATAGACTTGCTCGGTACGAATTCCCCAACACACCACTCATGACAACGGATGTCAGTGTGTCAGCAACCTCGCACTTCTTTGCATGTCTCGATTATTATAGCAAAAAGTACCTGCCGAAGCAAGTACTTTACGAAACTATTTATTCTTTTTTCTGTGTGAGATTACCGTTAGATTGTTGCCAATGTAACAGGGGTATAGACTCGAGACAAAAGCCCTTGATCAAACACATACAACCCTTTCGGATCGGTTTCCAACATCTTGAAGGTATCCACCAATTGTTGGGCATTTTTTTCTTCTTCCATTTGTTCGGTAACCAACCAATTTAGGAAATTGATGGTTCTAAAGTCTTTCAAATCCATCGCAATCGCATAAATGTTGTTAATGGAAGCCGTAATGAAATATTCGTGTTCCAACGCAACATGGATTGGTTCCACCAAGGTTTCAAAGTGACCTTGCGGATCCGCAATGTTTTTCAATTGGACTTCTTCCCCATTTTCAAGCAGGTAATCAAAAATCAGCATGGCATGGTCACGTTCTTCCATTGCTTGAATACGGAACCAGTGCGCCAACCCACGGAAATTTTTGCGATCAAAGTGAGCGGAAATACTCAAATACAAATAAGCGGAATAAAATTCTTGATTTAATTGTTCTTGTAAAGCACTAACGATTTCTGTTTTTAGCATAATTTCTTCACCTCATGTCTCATTATACGTCATCAAACGCAGAAAGCAATTTTGCCACCCTACTACGAGCTGATTGCCTTTTCTTGCACCGCGTTTTTTTTGCCTAAGCGTTGCAAAATGATTGGAACCAAAATGACCGCAAACAGCAACGTCGCCACATTGTATGGCAAATTGTAGCTCAAAGAGAACACGATGGCCGGCATGCTACCCGCCGCTTCACCAGCTGGTGGCCAAAACAACGCCCCAGCCAAAACATGCGAAAGGGTCTTGATGGCCAATACCGCCAACACACCGCTCCAAATAACCGGACGTCCTTTTTTCGTAAACGCCAAGGCACTGGCAACGCCAAGAATCCCGATTGGCAGGATGTAATCAAACACCATTTGCATCGGATTCAAGTAATACGGTTGGAAAAACAAGGAACTTACCAACCAAGAAAGGTAGGCAACCACCAAACCGCTTTTCCACCCTAGCAAAAACGATGCGCAAATAATCGCAATGACGGATAGTTCAATCGATCCCCCATTTGGCATTTGCAAGAAAGGAATCATTTTCGAAACCCATTCAAAGACGACCGCCAAGGCAACAAATACAGCAATATACACAATATCTCTAGTCTTCATTTTCATAAAAAAACACCTCCATGTGTGAGGCGTAAGGTTTTTAATCAAAAAGATGATTAGACTCCCTACGCTAGTACGAACTAGATCAGGTCATAAGGGTCCACCACTGGTGTCTCAGCCCGAAGGCTCCCCTGTCTTGACGTACTCATTCTACCACAATTGGGTGCTCTTGCCCATCAAAATCGACAAAATACGAAAAAAAGAAGAACGATTGCTCGTTCTTCTTTATGGTTTTGGTTTACAGAATCAAAGATTACTCAGTGATTTCGATAACGTTACCAGCACCTACTGTACGTCCACCTTCACGGATTGAGAATTTTGTTCCCAATTCAACCGCGATAGGAGCGATCAATTCAACTGTCATTTCGATGTTGTCACCTGGCATAACCATTTCAACACCTTCTGGCAATCCGATTACACCTGTAACGTCAGTTGTACGGAAGTAGAATTGTGGGCGGTAGTTAGTTACGAATGGAGTATGACGTCCACCTTCTTCTTTGCTCAATACGTATACTTGAGCAATGAATTTTGTGTGAGGTTTAACGGATCCAGGTTTAGCCAATACTTGACCACGTTGGATTTCTTCACGGTTAACACCACGCAACAATGCACCGATGTTGTCTCCCGCTTCAGCGAAGTCCAACAATTTACGGAACATTTCGATACCTGTTACTACAGTTTTACGAGTATCTTTCAAACCTACGATTTCAACTTCTTCAGACAATTTCAATACACCACGTTCAACACGTCCAGTAGCTACTGTACCGCGTCCAGTGATTGTGAATACGTCTTCCACTGACATCAAGAAAGGTTTGTCAACTTCACGTGCAGGATCAGGAATGTAAGAATCAACAGCTTCCATCAATTCTTCAATTTTAGAAACCCAGTTTGGATCTCCTTCAAGAGCTTTCAATGCAGAACCACGGATAACTGGAGTATTGTCTCCGTCGAATCCGTATTCAGTCAACAATTCACGAACTTCCATTTCAACAAGGTCGATCAATTCTTCATCGTCAACCATGTCGCATTTGTTCAAGAATACTACGATGTAAGGTACACCAACTTGGCGAGACAACAAGATGTGCTCACGAGTTTGTGGCATAGGACCGTCAGTAGCAGCTACTACCAAGATTCCTCCGTCCATTTGTGCCGCACCAGTAATCATGTTTTTTACGTAGTCGGCGTGACCTGGACAGTCAACGTGTGCATAGTGACGTTTGTCTGTTTGGTACTCAACGTGTGCAGTGTTGATTGTGATTCCACGTTCTTTTTCTTCAGGTGCTCCGTCGATTTGGTCGTAAGCACGTGCTTCCGCTTGACCTTTACTAGCCAATACGTTTGTAATAGCAGCTGTCAACGTAGTTTTACCGTGGTCAACGTGACCGATAGTACCAATGTTAACGTGCGTTTTACTTCTGTCAAATTTAGCTTTTGCCATTGTATTTTCCTCCTAATTTGATTTTCAAGTATATAATAATTTAATTAATTGCAAATTGCAAGAATTAAATGATTACCAGGGATTTATCGTGATTAACCGTTTTGTTTAGCTAATTTTTCAGCGATAAATTTAGGTACTTCAGAGTAGTGGTCGAACTTCATAGAGTAGTTTCCACGACCTTGAGTGAAGGAACGCAAATCTGTAACATATCCGAACATTTCTGATAGAGGGATGTGAGCACGTACAGAAATCGCATTGTTTTTCTCTTCTTGGTCAATGATTTGTCCACGACGAGATGAAACGTCACCCATAACGCTTCCCAAGTATTCTGATGGAGCAGTAACTTCTACTTCCATGATTGGTTCCAACACAACTGGTTTACATTTTTTCGCTGCAGCTTTCAAAGCCATAGATGCTGCGATTTTGTATGCCATCTCTGAGGAGTCAACATCATGGTAAGATCCATCGAACAATGTAGCTTTGATGTCGATAACTTCGTAACCAGCAGTCAAACCGTTGTTCAACGCAGCTTCCACACCTTCACCGATTGCTTTGATGTATTCTCTAGGAACAGATCCACCAACAGTAGCGTCTTTAAATTCGAAGCCTTGACCTTCGTTTGGTTCGAATTTGATCCAAACGTGACCATATTGACCACGACCACCA
>JBOGAI010000058.1:0-1793 GCA_051655665.1 Erysipelotrichaceae bacterium
GGTTGATTTTGCGTTCCAATACACCGATGACTACCAAGAAACCATGTTTTCTTTTGTCAACATGGTACGCACCAAAGACGGAGGGACGCATGAAGTGGGGGCGCGCGCAGCCTTTACCAAAGCGATTAACGACTATGCACGTCGGTATGGCTTGTTGAAAGAGAAAGACAAAAACTTTGAGGGCAGTGACATTCGAGAAGGCTTGACGATGATTGTATCGGTGGGCATCAACGAGAAAATGTTGCAATTTGAAGGCCAAACCAAAGGCAAGCTGGGCACCACCGAAGCCAAGGGAGCAGTGGAGGCCATCGTCAACGAGAAACTTTCATACTTTTTAGAAGAAAACAAAGAACTGGCGCACACCTTGATTCGCAAAATGCAGCGTGCTGCTTTGGCGCGTGAAGCGGCCCGCAAGGCTCGCGAGGAAGCGCGCAGCGGGAAAAATCGCTCCAAGACGGAAAAAATCTTGTCTGGGAAGCTTTCGGCTGCCAATTCCAAGGATGCCCGCAAAAAAGAGTTGTACCTAGTGGAAGGGGATTCCGCAGGAGGAAGTGCAAAACAGGGGCGCGATTCAAAATATCAAGCCATTTTGCCACTGCGTGGGAAAGTGCTTAATACGGAAAAAGCCAACTTGCAAGCCATTGAGAAAAATGAAGAATTGAATACCATCATTCATGCGCTCGGTGCGGGTGTGGGTGCCAACTTCAATGCGGAAGATGCCAACTATCACAAAGTCATCATCATGACCGATGCCGACACGGATGGGGCGCATATCCAAGTATTGCTGTTGACGTTCTTTTATCGCTACATGAAACCACTCATCGATGCTGGGATGGTGTACATCGCAATGCCGCCGCTCTATAAAATCAGCAAAGGCAAAAAAGTATCGTATGGGTACACCGATGAGGATTTGGACGTGCTTAAGGCGGAGTACGGCAGTGGGTTTACCATCCAGCGTTACAAAGGGTTGGGGGAAATGAATGCCGACCAGCTGTGGGATACGACCATGAATCCTGCAACGCGCACCTTGATTCAGGTAAGCATTGAAGATGCCATTGCCGCAGAACGCCGCATTGGGGTTTTGATGGGGGACAAGGCGCACTTGCGTCGTGAATGGATTGAAGAAAACGTATCGTTCACTTTGGAAGATACCTATGATTTGGAGAAAGCATCATGAGCAATGAACACGTAATCGTAAGCCCCCTTGAAGAGATCATGGGGGATCGTTTTGGACGATATTCCAAATACATTATCCAAGACCGTGCCTTGCCAGATGCACGCGATGGATTAAAACCGGTACAACGCCGTATTTTGTACGCGATGTACCAAGATGGCAACTTGGCGGAGCGAGCGTACCGCAAATCGGTTAAAAGCGTCGGTTTGGTCATCGGGAACTTTCACCCGCATGGCGACTCGTCGGTCTATGATGCGATGGTGCGTTTGTCTCAGCCATGGAAAATGCGCGAGATGCTCATCGACATGCATGGAAACAATGGATCCATTGACGATGACCCGGCTGCTGCGATGCGTTATACGGAAGCCCGTTTGGCGAAAATTGCAGAAACCTTGCTCAGCGACATCGAAAAAAATACCGTTTTGTTTGCGCCAAACTTTGACGATACGACCCTTGAACCAACCGTATTGCCGGCAAGTTATCCCAACTTGTTGGTCAACGGCATTACCGGGATTGCCGCAGGATATGCGACCAACATCCCACCTCACAACCTAGGAGAAGTCATTGATGGAACCATTCATCGTTTGCAAAACCCAAACTGTGATTTGGACGCCATTAT
>JBOGAI010000059.1:0-4127 GCA_051655665.1 Erysipelotrichaceae bacterium
AAATGGATTGATGGGCAGCAACAATCTCCACTCATTTCCGATACGAAGTGGCGGGAAGCAAAACTGGCGTTATTCAAAAAATACAAAGACAGCAGTTGTTTGGAAAACATCAAAACGCTGCTTCGTGATTTTGAAGTGACCCATAAAAACAAATACCGAAGCGACTTCATCGCGTTTTTGGATGAATCCCGTTATGAAGATTTTTACGACGATGAATCAGAAGTCATTTTTGTGTCCACCATTCATAAAGCAAAGGGACGCGAATTTGATCATGTCTATTTGATGTTGAAGGACAATGAAGCGATAAGGGATGAAGTGCGTCGCTGCATATATGTAGCAATGACCCGTGCGAAGCAGGCATTGTATATTCATACCAATACCGCAGCCTTTGATCGAGTTGGCATGCCATCCACATTGGATACTAGACAGTATGAACAACCCAAAGCCATCATCTTGCAAAGTGGTTATAAAGATGTGGTGTTGGATTACTTCAAGGATAAAAAAGAGCTGCTTTTTGGAATCCAAAGTGGGGATACGCTACATGTGGATGGGGGATACTTGAGTACCCGATTGAATAATCGAGATATCCGTGTGGTAAAACTTTCCAAACAATGTTTGGAAAACCTTGGAAGGTTAGCCGAAAAAGGCTATACCTTAAGCACCGCAGAAGTACGTTTCATTGTGGCATGGAAAGGGGAACAGGATGTTCACGAAACGCCTGTTTTGCTCTTGAATTTGCACTTGGAGCAAAGCTAAGTGGTCTAAGATACAAGCGATGGTACATAAAAAATAAGGGAGGAAGATGTATGCTGTTTGAATTAATCCTACTGTCGATACTTGGATTTGTTTTTATAGGGATGGGACTCGTGATTTGGAAAAAAGAAAAAATCAACCTGATTCACTCGTACCATTATAAAAAGGTAAGCGAACAAAACAAGAAAGCCTACACCAAAGGCATGGGGATTGGCTTGATTACCATGGGGGTAGGGATGCTACTAAGTGGAGGGCTGAATTATGTAGCCAATACTCACTATGGATGGTTTCTCTTCGGTTTCTTCTTTGGAATAGGAATTAGTATCATCCTCAAAGTCCAAAAGAAATATAATGGAGGAGTATTTTAAACAAGTACGCTTTGGCACTCTTTTCACCCTGGTTAGTTGCGTAAGGGGGTGAAAGGAGTGCATTATTATGTATTGTAATCTTTATAGAATCGATTTTTTTAAAAAACGGGAGAGAAATAATGAAACTAGAGACACAAATTCAAATCTTAAAATATGCCCATGAACCTCGAACACGCAATGAAATCTGTGAAAAATTTGAAATTGAAGATCGCACCATTCGCAATCACTTCAATAAAGGGGATATCATCATTGACAATGTCATCATACCCCTGGATTTGACCAAAAGCATCAAGGGAAGAACAGTATTGTCCAACGACAAGGCATTAAAGAACAAGAAACTTGGCGAAGATCAGTTTGAATATCGGGCAAGCGTGCATCCCATCTTTCTTCCTTTAAACTTGACGGAAGTAAATATGCTAACCAATGAGCTTTTGGATCATCTAAAAGACGTAGATGAAGCAACGTATGAGGCCTACAAGCATTTGGCTGCGAAAATCTACTCTCAATTGTCTGACTATGGGAAAACTAGAATCGGAAATCGCCATGAAATGGTGACGTTAGGCGAAATTCGTTATGAGAGTGAAGCTACCCTAAAGAGCGAACTGGAAGGGTTTGATTTAATGTATGCCTTTAAAAGCGGGGATGCTATTCAAGTGGAATGCGATGGCCATCACTATGTTGGCAAGGTCCTTTACGAAAACGGCGGTTTTTACTTGGATACAACCGACAAAAAAATCAGTTTGAAACAACTTCGCACCACTATGGAAAAATAATTTTAATTGGTAAACTTCTTTCCGTACAATCTTTTTCAACAATCCTATAATGAGACTATACACAAAAGGTGTAGGAGGAAAAAGAGATGGAAAGAATAAAATGTTTGGAAACAGATCAAGAATTTGAAACAATGAAACGTGCAGTGGCAGAGATTATGGAGGTTCGCACATTGACCCCCACACTAGTGGAACGCTACTTGCCACTAGAAGAAGAGGGGTTCTTCTGTGTGGTTTCAATGGATGTGCTCAAGACAGTACCCGGGGAAGAAAGATGGTATTTGTGCTACGAAGTGACTTATCACATGAGTGTGTTGTTGTTGGAATACTATATGCAAGGAAATCTTGAAGTGTATGAGGTGTTGCTTCGATGTCTTGAAGCATCCCTATCAAAACACTACGGTGGTCATGGGTATGATGCGGACAGCGTCCGTATTGATGCACTGATTCAATTGTATGAAAAGCAAATAACAAAGCTGAAGATGCCACAAGACATGAAAGCACAACTGGAGGCCTTGGTAAACCACTATCGCCAACGCTTCTTCCACAAGCACTTTGAAGCAGGCTTTGGCAATTTGAAAAGGGAAATCGAACGATTACTGCAAACCGTGGATGGGAACAATGTCTTTGTGTATGGAACCTTGTTAGAAGGAGAGCGCAATCATTACTTGTTGGAAGGACAACCCAAAATTGATGATGCGCTGCTTCATGATCATACTTTGGTAGAACTTGGCAGTTTCCCTGGAATCATCAAATCCAAACACAATTTTGTCCAAGGTGAACTCTATCAAATTGACAATGCCTGCAAAGTGCGCCTGGATCGGTTGGAAGGCAGTTTGTACGAGTATGTCGAAGGGTATGTTGAAGTGGGGGACATGGTCTACTACACGCATTACTATTTGTATGTGGGCTCTCTATCAAATGGCATGGGAAAAGCCTATCCTCGTTGTGTGCTAAGAGGGAAGTGGCGACATGTAGACCAGCGTTATGTATGGTATGCAACCTATGGCAGCAACTTGTGTTCTGCACGACTCGATGATTATATAGACCAAACCACATCTCAAAATCCTTACTTGCAAGGTAGAACCATTGTATTGCCCTATACGTTGTACTTTGCAATGAATTCGACAAAGTGGGACAATAAGGGGGTGGCCTTCTTGGATGTGAATCAAGAAGGAACCACCTATGGAGTCATGTACTTGATGGAAGTTAAACAATTTGAAGAAATTCAAGTCAAGGAAGGCAAAGGGTGGTACAACAAAGTGCATCAAGTCGGAACCGATGAAAATGGGATTGCGATTATGACCTTGACCCATGATGTGCGTTTGCGCAAAACCCAGCCTTCCGATACCTATTTGACGGTAATCGGGATGGGGCTCAAGGAACATTATGCCTTTTCTAATGAGAAAATCAGTGCGTATTTGGAATGTAGCGAGCGACATTTGAATTATCGTTTCACAAGCCTATTATAGGAATCAATCAAGGAGAAGGTGCTCTCCTTGATTTTTTCATAGGGAAGAAGCACAAGTCTTGAAATATTTGGGAAATATGGTATTTTATATGTGAAAACTTGTGATATAATAGGTTTTCCCTGAGAGGATCTACAAATAAGTAAGATTCAAGGGTAGCGTGGTGTACGCCACCAACATAAAAAGAGAAGGAAAGTATATAGGAGGATTTTTTTATGAAAATTAGTATTTGTGAAGCATGCAGCGGGATTACTCGTAGCGATATTTTAGAAGCACATCCAGAAGCAGAAGTAGAATGCGGATGCCTTGGATACTGTGGTGGATTTGACGGTAAAAAATTCGCTTTGGTAAATGGCGAATTGGTAAGCGAAGAAACGACGCAATCATTGCTTGCGAAAATGAAATAAACGAAAAAAGGAGAACCGTTATGCTTGTAAAAATTTGTGAGAATTGCAGTGGGATCTTTAAAGAAGACATTCTCAAAGCATCCAGCGATGTGGAAGTGAAAACCGGATGTTTGGCACATTGCAATCAACACCAAGGAAAAGTGTTTGGCTTCATCAACTATAAACTGGTCATTGAAGACAACAAAGAAGCGTTTTTAAAGCATATCATAACCCAATAAAAAATACTCCCACTTGTAACATATGCATATTGCGCTATGATACAGGCATGAAGGTAGTATTTTTTATGGAACAAAAGCTTCAAAAACTGACACGATTTAATTTGATTATGGGCTTTTTCCACCTTGTTCAAGGGATTGGAAT
>JBOGAI010000060.1:0-5094 GCA_051655665.1 Erysipelotrichaceae bacterium
TCGTGGAAACATCCGCCGACCAGGTCTTGTTTGAGGGCTACAAAGAAATTTATAAAATAAAGGAAAAAGTATACGGGAAAACCAGAATTACCTATTTCCAAAGAAGAGGAAGCTATGAGTAAAGCAATTTATCCTGGGACCTTTGATCCCATTACCAAAGGGCATTTGGATATCATTGCCCGCAGTGCTGCCTTGTATGATGAAGTCATCGTCGTCATTATGCGCAACGAGCAAAAAACCGCCTTGTTTAGCGAACAGGAACGCAAAGCGATGATTGAAAAAGAAATCGAGTTGTTCCCCAATGTCTCGGTGGACATCGGCGAAGGCTTGACCGTGAACTATGCGATGAGCATTGGTGCCCATGTCATGATTCGCGGCATTCGTGCTGTTTTGGATTATGAATACGAGCTGCAAAATGCGACGGCCAACATGTTGTTGGCTCCCCATGTGGAAACGGTGTTTTTGCTTGCCAAACCGATGCACTCTTTTTTGTCTTCGTCTGTTGCAAAAACGGTGGCGATGCACCAAGGAGACATGCATGAATTCGTCAGTGAACAAGTGGCGCAAGCCTTACAAGCCAAATACCACTCCGAAAAATAAAAAAAGGTTCAGCGAAGCGGCTGAACTTTTTTTAATCATTTTTATTTGTTAGTCCAATAGGTGTTGTTGAGTGGCTTGCAAGTATTCATCAATGCATTGAACCACCCGATCTTCCAAAAGGGAGCGAGGATCGTTTTTCAAAAGACCTGCACGAACTTTTTGGTATTGAATGGGCATATATTGAGACAACAAAGTATAAGGAATCGGTTGCATGCTTAGATTGTGCAGCATTGTTTGAATGGCGGCATCTACGCGCGGTTCAGGAAGATAGTAGCGGGCGCGGTCCGAAAAGGAATATTTGCGAGCCAACTCGAGTTTGTGCGCATCCCCATGATAGTGTTTTTGCCAGTTGTGTGGATGTGCCAGCATTTCTGCTTCCAAGACTTCAATGAAGTGGGAAGTGGTTTGCGGATACAAGGCGTTTTCAATATAACTAAGTGCGAATAGTGCTTCGCGCAAAGCAAAGGTTAAGGCGGGTCCGACTTTTAAAATGGCAATGCCATCTTCCACCATTTCTTTGAGTCCAAGTGGGGTTTGATAGTCGGTTGAGTGGCCTTCAAGCACAAAGTTTGGATGATTGCGCATCGCCTCGACTAAGTCACGTGCAGCTTCGCGGTTGTATTCATGAATTTCCGCATCCCCAAATTCGACGCCCGGTTGGACCACGATGCCGATGACATCTTCCCATAAGTCTACGATGTCTTGTTCTTGGAAGGCATGGTAGAAGGAAGCAATGGTGTTTTCCAAGTCTTCGACTTTGGTCACTTGAATGCCTTCTTCCTCTTCCTGTGCACCACCTGGGATTGGCACTTCCGATCCGATGATGTAGACGGGACGTGTGGCACTTGGGTCCGTTTTTCGTAAGGTTTCATAGGCTTGTTTTGCAACTTTGGCCAAGCGAGCACCGCGTTTGGCGATGACGCTAGTATCCAAAGGAGCCTCTACCTCATCACTGGCCACTTTCATGCTGGTGTCAATGTGGATTTTGGTAAAGCCTGCTTCAACGTAGGCCGCAATGAGGGTTTCCGCTTCTTGCATGGCTTGTTCTTCTTCGTATTTGGCAAAGGTCAAAGGGCCAAGATGGTCCCCTCCTAAGTAGATTTTGTCATGTGGGAAACCATGACGATTTGCGATCTGGTAGACAAAGGCTTTGAAATCCGCCGGCTTCATTCCGGTGTAGCCTCCGTACTGGTCTACTTGATTGGCCGTTGCTTCAATCAAGACGCACGTCTGATCTTGGAGTGCTCTGGTCATAACGGCCTCAATTACGTATTCATTTGCGGAACAAGCAGAGTAAATCCCTACGCTTTGTCCTTGTTTTTGTTTGCTAACCAATTGTTTTAATTTGTTCATAACGTTCACCTCGACCCCATTATAGCATGTCTATTTATGGCGCATAGCCTCTTACTATTTTGTATAACAATATTGTGTAAAAGGGCACATTTTCTGCATTATGGAACACTACAATCCCAATTTTTTGGAAAACATGATAGGATGAAACAAAGGGGTGAGTGTATGATTTATCGCTGTGAGGAACAAATACAAGTTGTGGACAAACTAGGCAAGGAAGAGGCGGGCATCGTCTTTTTGACGCTTGAAGCATTGCGCGACTATGGGGTGGAAAATCAGCTTTCTTTTCTGCAAGAGATGGAAAATCAAAGCACCATTCGAAGTCATATGTCGGCTTTTGAAGACCATTATACCCTTTTTTTCCGACATGAACACCACCTGAACGTCACGCTTTTTGAACGGCAGGTGTTTGTGTGCTGTAAGGAAGTGGGATTTGAAGAACGCTATTTGAACTTGTTGAAGAAACGCTATCAAGGAGTGTTTCACATTGGCCAATGCTTGGATGTGTTATTGGACTTGGTGTTGACCAACCAGCATGACACCTTGCAAGAGTTGGAGTCGATGATTTTTGAAATGGAAAATCGGGTTTTGCAACGACAATTCCACCGAATCAATGAGCAATTTTTGCAAGCGCGACGCCGCTTGTTGTATACCTTAAACAGCTATGAGCAAATCTCGGATATCGGAGAAGAGTTGGAAGCCAACGAGCTTGAATTTTTCAGTGCCATCGACATCGTGTCACTCAATAACGTCAAGGACCGCTACAATCACTATGCAGACAGCGTCCACATGCTGTCGGAATATTTGAGCGAGGTCATCGAAATTTACCAAGCTCAAGTCGCCATCGAACAAAACGATGTCATGAAACTGTTCACCGTCCTGACTGCATTTTTCTTGCCACCGACCTTGATTGTGGGCTGGTATGGCATGAACTTCCACTTTATGCCGGAATTGAAGTCTCCCTATGGGTATCCCATCCTGATTGGAGTGGTGGTCATCATTGAGGGGCTCATTTGGTATTGGTTGTATCGCAAAAAATACTTTTAATATAAATTTGTGCCCCAAAAGCACGGTTTTGGTGTTTTTTCTAGGCAAGCCTCTTGAAATGGATGTGGGTTTGGTAGTATGATTCCCATAAACAAAAAGGAAAACGCGGATGCAACGTCATCCAAAACGAGGGAGCATATGATACAAATTATCAAACGAACCAAAGTTGCGAAAAACCAATTGGACCAATTTACCAAACTAGCAAAAGAACTAGTACGCGAAAGCCAACTAGAACCAGGTTGCATGGCATACGAATTGTTTGTTGACACCCAACATCCAGAAGAATTTACCTTCTTGGAAACATGGATGGATGAAGAAAGTATGAACCATCATCGCATTACGAGACATGTAATGTCGATTATTCCAAAATTAAAGGAATGTTTAATCAAAGAAGAAGAAATTGTTTGCCAATTGGTATAAGAAAGGTTGAGCGCGCTGCTCAACCTTTTTTTTGTTAGCGAAGATAAATGAAATGGTAATGACGATAGAGGGACGCGTCACGCCGATAGGAAAAACACGTTGTTTCCGCTTCGAAGGTGCAGGTGGAATCGTGTTGGATGTGGGTAGAGGAAACCCCATAGTGCATCAACAAAGCGATGTTGATGCCCGCTACATCCATGCGATACTTGCCTGCAAGTGCATCATCGGCTACATAAGCCATAAGGTCAATGGGCAGGTCTTGCATTTCGTCAATGACCTCTTTGGAGATTTGAAAGTTTGCTTGGGTAATGCTTGGGGCCACATAGGCCAATAGATCACAAGGATCGACCCCATTTGCTTGCAGTGCTTGAAGGGTTGCTTGCACAATGTTTTTGGCCGTTGATTTCCAACCGGCATGGATGGCGGCAATGGTTTTCGTGGTGGGATCAAAAAGCAAAATCGGGACACAATCGGCGGTAAAGACCCCGATGACCAGGTTGGATTCGGTGGTGAAAAGCGCGTCGCAATCCGCAATGGCATCCTGCGCTTCAAAAAAGCCTTTCCCCCCCAACGCGGCATCCACTTTTACGACATGGTTGCTATGGGTTTGGTTCAGCATTACAAACTGAGCAGGACGCAATTGCTCGATTGCGCAAAAATGCAGTCGATTTTCGGCTACGCCATGTGAGTCTTTGGTTGAATTCAACGCCATGTTGCCCTCTTCTGGAAGCGTTGGAGAACGCAGGGTCGTTCCACAGCGGACTTGTGGATCCAAATCATAATAGCGAATGTTCATCGTGGTTTCTCCTTGTAATTTTGTAAAACCATTATATGATAGTTTCATGAATGTATACAAGGAGGAACTATATGTTTGTAAATGAACCCGCATTTGACTTTACGCTACTCGACCACGAAGGACATACGGTGCACTTGCATGATTTTATTGGTGAACACGTCGTGGTGTATTTTTATCCGAAAGACAACACCCCAGGTTGCAGCGAACAAGCGTGCAATTACCGCGACCACTTTGAAGCATTTCAAAAACGTGGTGTTGCCGTCATTGGCATCAGCAAAGATTCCCAAAAAAGCCACCAAAATTTCCGTACCAAATATAACCTCAACTTTCCATTGCTAAGCGATCCAGACTTGCAGGCCATTGAGGCGTATGGTGTTTGGAAAGAAAAGAAATTGTACGGGAAAACGTACATGGGGGTAGAACGTACCACGTTTGTCATTTCCCCGACTGGCGTGATTTTAGGACGTTTTGAAAAAGTAAGTCCGAAAGACGATCCGGAAACCATTTTGCGTTTTTTGGATGAACAAATGAACAAGTAAAAAAATGCGAAATGATCGCATTTTTTTTAAAAATGGTGTTGGTTGAACACATATGACGCGCAAAAGAAGCAATAGGGTTGAAAAAGACGATTGATTTGGTAGCATGCGCTACGTGGGAGCACATTGTTGCAATTGACTTTTCTTTTTGGGAGTCTATCATTACAACAAGAAAGGGGTGGAAACGTGGAATTGTTTCAAGAGATGTTTACGTTGCTGGCGAGCAGGTGGCCGTTTTTCCTTGACTTGCTGTGGCAACACATTGCATTATCGGGAATTGCCATCTTGTTGATTACCCTCATCGGCATTGTGCTGGGGATTGTAATCACGTACCACAAATTGGCA
>JBOGAI010000061.1:0-8515 GCA_051655665.1 Erysipelotrichaceae bacterium
CACAAGGTGAATGGTGCCGTTTCCAATGACACTGTCAAAGGCTGCCGTGTAATCACAGGCAAGCGGGCCGCCATGCAAGTGATAATTGGTATCCATCTCAAAGCCGACCGGCATTCCTTTTTTGATCAACTCGATTTTACGACCTTCCTTTGCACTATGAAAATAGAAGGTAATTTTTTCTTCTTTGCTTTCATACCCAAAGTTTAAGGGAACAATGTACACTTCTTCTCCATCACAAAATCCCAATCGGCAGATGTGGCATTGGTCGATGATTTCAATGATTTTGCTGAATTCGCTTACTTCTCTGTCTTTTCTTCGCATTTGTTTCTCCCTTTTGGTTGTTACTTGCCTACAGGCAAGACCTACATGGCCTCTTCCTTTGGAAAGGATAGCAGCTTATATAGAAAGTGTACCACAGCAATCCACACCCTATCAAAGAAATTTAGGGGGAAAGTGCATGGGGGGGCGTGATATTGGATTTGTTTTTGCAATCAATGCAATTGACAAGAGGGAATTGAATCAAGCAGGACCCTTTTTCTCTACTAAACCAATCGAAGAAGCATGTGCTTTCCCACAAATGGGAAATTCGTCGCGGCTTTGTGTAGATGTTTTTGAAAGTCGAGAAGCACAACCAAAACAGGATGATGAGCAGTAATGGAATGGGAAAAGCAGGACTCAAATGAGCCCTGCTTTGTTTTATGATTTTGGTTAGAACGAGATGTTATCCGAATCCACGCCGCTGCCACCGCAAGTGGTTACGGCATCGACCATGGCCATTTGTTCATCGGTAAGGGTCACATCCAACTTCAAGTTGGAGATGATGCGCTCTTCGGTCACGCTTTTCACAAGGGCAACCACGTCGTGCTGCAAGCACCACTGAATGCACAGTTGTGCCACTCCAATGTTGAGGCTGGCTGCCAAGTCTTTGAGTTCAACGCATGCAAAGACACGTCCGTTGGCAAGCGGAGAATAGCCTTGCACCACAATGCTATGTTCTTTGCAGAACGCCCGAATGTCGCTTTGCAACAAGCTTGGGTGAAATTCGATTTGGTTGACCATCGGTTTGATCTCACAGTGTGGCAAAAATTCTTCCATGTGTTTGACTTGGAAGTTGCTGATTCCAATGGCGCGCACTTTGCCGGCACGATACAATTCTTCCATGGCTTTCCAAGAAGCGATGTTTTGTTCCAAGTAGTCTTCGCGGTATTTGCTCGGTCTTGGCCAGTGAATCAGATACAAGTCCAAATAGTCCACGCCCAAATCGCTGCATGTTTTTTCAAACGCCGCCATGGTTGCTTCATACCCGCGCTCTGTGTTCCACAGTTTGCTTGTTAGAAACAAGTCCTCACGTTTGATTTTGGATTGGCGGATCCCTTCTCCTACCAAGTGTTCGTTTCCATAAATGGCTGCAGCATCAATGTGTGTGTAGCCATGCGTCAAGGCAATGCGTACGGCTTGAGTGGTAATTTCATCCTTAGGCGCTTTCCATGTTCCAAACCCGATGGCCGGCATGGTTACCCCATTATATAAAGTAAAATGATTCATCAATCTTCCTCCTTATTAATACAAAGGTATTGTACCACCTTTTCAACACCCTGGCAAAATGGTATAATAGGATTGTTGAGTAGGATTCTTGCGCGATGGGAAAAGGGTTTTCCTTGCGAATAAGGGGCACTTGTGCTATACTACTAACATAATAACAAAAGCGGAGTGGGTCAGCCCACTCCTTCGTTATGTATTAAAGGAGCAAATATGGATCAAATTTCAAAAATCAAAAGCATTATTGAGCCTGCATTGCATGCCAGAGAAATCGTGTTGTACGATTTAAAATGGGTTCAAGAAGGCAGCATGAAAATCTTGCAAGTCGCAATTATGAATCAAGATGGCACGATGGATTTGGATGTTTGTGCGGAGGTATCCGAACTAATCTCCCCATTGCTGGATGAAGCAGACGTAATCAGCTTTGAGTATTTCCTTGAAGTTTGTTCACCAGGTGCAGAACGCGAACTGCGTTCCCTTGAGGAAGTAAGCCAAGCGGTGAGCCAATTCGTTTTTGCACGTTTCCACAAACCAGTGAACAAATTGATGGAAGTCAAAGGGTACCTGGTAAAAGTGGAAGATGGCACGTTGGCATTTGAGTACATGGACAAAGCCGTGAAACGCAAATGCGAGACAAGCTATGACAATGTTGCCCTGATCCGCTTAGCGGTAAAAATTTAAGAGAGGACCACGAAGATGAAATTAAAAGATTTTATTAACGCGATGCAAGAAATTGAAGAAGGTCGCAAGCTATCCAAAGCTGTCGTTGTCAGTGCTCTTGAAGAAGCACTTGCCAAGGCATTTCGCAAACACATTGAAATTCCAGATGCACTAGTTCGCGTTGGAATCGAAGAAAAAAGCGGCGAGATCAAAGTGTTCCAACAACGCTGTGTTGTAGAAACCTTGGAAGACGATGAATTGGAAATCAGTTTGGAAGACGCACGCAAAATTCGCCAAGAATACCAATTGGGAGACTTGGTGGAAGAAGAAGTGGACATTCGTTCCTTTGGACGTGCTGCGGTCATCTTGGCGAAAAACGTTATGAAACAAAAAATCCGCGAAGCGGAGAAATTGGCGATTTACGAAGAATACATCGACAAATTGGATGACTTGGTTTTCGGAACCGTGGAAACCGTAGAAGAAAAATTCGCTTTGGTCAACATTGGAAAAACCATCGCCTTGATGCCACGTGTTGCGCAAATTCCAGGTGAAACGTACCGTGAAGGACAAACCATCCGTGTGGTTGTCAGCGAAGTAAACAAAGAAACCAAAGGGGCACAAGTATTGGTGTCTCGTGCGGATGCGAACTTGGTCAAACGTTTGTTTGAAAAAGAAGTTCCGGAAATTTACCAAGGGGTGGTAGAAATCAAAGCCATCGCACGTGAAGCCGGAGAACGCACCAAAATGGCAGTGTACTCTAAAAATGAAAACGTAGATCCAATCGGAGCATGTATTGGACCACGCGGAAGCCGTGTGCAAGTTGTCATCGATGAATTGGCTGGCGAAAAAATCGACATCTTCGAATGGAGTGACGATGTCAGCGAGTTAATCAAAAATGCATTGGCACCGGCAAGTGTGCTTGCGGTCATCGCGCACAACGATCGTCGTGGTGGCTTGCTTGTAGTCGTACCGGACAACCTATTGTCATTGGCAATCGGGAAAAAAGGGAAAAATGCACGCTTGGCTGTAAAACTGACAGGCAGCAAAATCGACATCAAATCCGAAAGCGATGTTCGTGCAATGGGAATCAACTTTGAACAAATTGCCTTCGAACAAGAACAAGCACGCAATGCGCAAAAACGTGCAGCCTTCGAACGTGCCCAAGCTGCCCAATTCGATGCGTATGAAGATGCAGTAGAATCCATGGACAGTGAAGTGGTAGAATTTGAAGAAGTGGCTACTTTGGAAGAAACAACCCAAACAACACCGGTTGCGGATGCAACGCCAATCGTGGAAGAACACGAAGAAGTCGCAGTAGAAGAAGAAAAACCACGCGAACTGGATGAATACGAAATCGCTGCGAAAAAAGCCAAAGAATTGGCAAAACAAAAAGACATCAAAGAACGTCAATCCTACGTTTCCAAATTGGAATCCTTGGTGGGTGCTCCAAGCAGTGCAAAACCAGAACTCAAACCAAGACCAAAACGCCGTTTTGAACGCGATGACGAGGAAGAAAACCAACCACGTCGCCGTGTGGCAACCTATGATTCTAGCAAACGTGACTATGCGATGAAACCAATCTATTCGGAAGAAGAGTTGGCGGAAATCGAAGCAACGCAAGCAAAAGATGTATAACACGACTGGATCAACGACGAGATTGATTTTGACGAATACGAAGAGTATTACGAAGAATAAGCAATACAGGAAGGGGGTTTTTATGAAAAAGATTCCAATGAGAAAATGCGTTGCAACAGGGGAGCAATTGCCCAAAAAAGAGTTGCTGCGCATCGTAAAAACACCACTTGGTACAGTGGAAATTGATGAAACAGGTCGCAAAAACGGTCGCGGAGCGTATTTAAAACGCTCCGTGGAAGCCGTGGAAGTGGCAATCAAGCGCAAAAGCCTTGCCCGGGCACTAGAATGCGAAATTCCAACGGAAGTATACGACACACTCAAGGAGATGTTCTCTCATGAGTAATGCGCTTAACTTTCTAGGGTTGGCAGCAAGGGCAAGAAAAATTGCGACTGGAGAGCAAGTATTAAAAAGTATCCAATCGCAAAGTGCGAAATTGGTGATCATCGCAGCAGATGCGAGTGACAACACCAAAAAGAAATTAACGGACAAATGCACGTTTTATAAAATAGACTATGTATTTGTTGAGACGAGCGCGGAATTGTCCCAAGCAATTGGACAGTTCAATAAAGTAGCGGTCGCTGTTTTGGATGAAGGATTTGCGAAAAAACTTCAAACAAGCTTGAAAGGCTAGGTGATATTATGGCAACAAAACCCGTAAAACGCAATAACAACAATAGGAAGCCAGCAAACCAGCGTGGCAATCATAATAATCGAGGTAACTTTACCCCAAGAAAACCGGTGGAAGAAGTCAAATCCATCGTATATTATGGACCACTTACCGTTGGGGAATTGGCAGAAAAACTGAAGAAGAATTCTTCGGAAATCATCAAACTATTGTTCATGATGGGAACAATGGTTACGATCAATACAACGCTTGACGATGAAAACATCGAATTGATTTGTATGGAATTGGGTGTGGAATGCAAGAAAGAAATTTTCATCGAAGAACACAACTTCGAAGATTTGATCGTAGAAGAAAACGAAGCGGATTTGCGCTCACGTCCTCCGGTCATTACCATCATGGGACATGTCGACCATGGGAAAACGACTTTGCTTGATACCATCCGTAAAACCAACGTAACCTCAGGTGAATTTGGGGGAATTACCCAACATATCGGGGCATATCAAGTCAAATACAACAACCAAAAACTTACGTTCTTGGATACTCCAGGTCACGAAGCCTTCACGGCAATGCGTGCACGTGGGGCAAAAGTAACGGACATTGTCATCATCGTGGTAGCAGCAGATGATGGTGTGATGCCTCAAACCAAAGAAGCGATTGACCATGCGAAAGCAGCCAAAGTGCCGGTCATCGTGGCGGTGAACAAAATCGACAAACCAGACGTGAACTACGATCGTATCTTGTCTGAAATGTCGGAACATGGCATGATGCCGGAAGAATGGGGCGGCGATACGATTTTCGTAAAAGTATCGGCACGCACGGGACAAGGCATTGAAGACTTGTTGCAAACCATCTTGATTTTGAGCGAAGTCGAAAACTTCCGCGCAAACCCAAGTGCCCTTGCGACCGGTTCGGTTATCGAAGCCAAACTAGACAAAGGAAGAGGTCCGGTTGCAACCTTATTGGTTCAAAAAGGAACTTTGCATACCGGCGACATCGTGGTCGTAGGTACGGCCTTTGGTAGAGTTCGTCGTATGGTGGACGATATGGGACGCGAAATCAAAAAGGCGGAACCATCTACTCCGGTTGAAATCATCGGGTTGAACGAAGTACCGGTTGCCGGGGATGTATTCAAAGTGTTTAAAGACGAGAAGAAAGCAAGACAAATTGCCGAAACCCGTTTGCAACAACGCATTGATGCGGAACGTAACCAATCTTCTGCCTTGACGTTAGACGACTTGGCAAAACAAATCGAAGATGGTAACTTGAAAGAAATCAACATCATCGTCAAAGCCGACGTACAAGGGTCTGCGGAAGCGGTGAAAGCAAGCATGGAACGTTTGGACAACGGCGAAGTTCGCGTAAAAGTCATTCGTTCATCCGCTGGGGGAATCACCGAGTCGGATATCATGTTGGCACAAGCAAGTAATGCCATCATTTACGGATTCAATGTACGTCCAAATGCCATGGTGCGCAAAAAAGCCGAAGAAGCAGGTGTCGAAATTCGCTTGCACAACATCATTTACAAAGCGCTAGAAGAAATGGAAGCGTTGATGAAAGGGATGTTGAAACCGGTGTTTGAAGAAGTCATCATCGGACAAGCAAGTGTACGTGAAACCTTTAAAGCAAGTAAAATTGGAACCATTGCCGGATGTATGGTTACCGATGGATCCATCCGCAAAGAATGCGGTGTCCGTCTGATCCGTGACGGTGTGGTTGTATATACTGGAAAACTAGGATCATTGCGTCGTTTCAAAGACGAAGCCAAAGAAGTCAAAGCTGGATTCGACTGTGGTATTACCATTGACGGATACAACGACATCAAAGAAGGCGACATCATCGAAGCATACGAAGATCAACAAGTTGTAGTAAAGTAGAGGAAAGAAAATGAGCGGAAAAGCCGAACGAATGGGCACAATCATTCAAAAGGAAGTCAGCGAAATCATTCAATTTGAGCTGAAAGATCCAAAAGTCGGTTTTGTTACCGTGACAGACGTTCGCTGTACAGCGGACCTTTCCATTGCAAAAGTCTATGTTTCCTTTTTGGGAAAAGAAGAACGCAAAGAAGCGGGAATGAAAGCCTTGCAACGCAGCAAAGGCTTCATTCGCAGCGAATTGGCGAAACGCTTGACGGTGCGCAAAACGCCGGATCTTGTGTTCTTGCATGACGATGCTTTGGAACGTGGTAATAAAATTGAAAACATTATTCAAGAAATCAACAAGAAGAAAGCTGATTAGTCAGCTTTTTTCATGAATAGAGGAGAATCACAATGAGTATCTTAAACGTACAAAATGTATCCCACTCCTTTGGAGGAAGACAAATCCTTGAGCAAGCTACGTTTCGTTTGCTCAATGGCGAACACGTTGGCTTGGTGGGTGCCAATGGGGAAGGAAAATCGACCTTCCTAAACATCATCACCGGTAAACTGTCTCCAGAAGAGGGAAAAGTTGAGTGGTGCAACCGCATTACCACAGGGTATTTGGACCAACACACCAACCTGACTCCTGGAATGTCCATCAAATCCGTATTGGAATCGGCCTTCCAATACTTGTATGACTTGGAAAAAGAAATGCTGGGTTACTACGATGAGATGTGTGATTGCAGCGATGAGCGCATGAACAAAATCATGGAAGAAGTCGGCGAAATCCAAGACATTTTGGACCACGGTGGGTTCTACATGATTGATGCGAAAATCAACGAGGTGGCAAGTGGGCTCGGTCTTTTGGACATCGGCCTTGACAAGGACGTTTCCGAATTGTCCGGTGGACAGCGCTCGAAAGTCTTGCTGACCAAATTGTTGCTTGAAAATCCGATGATTTTGATTCTGGATGAGCCGACCAACTACTTGGATGAAGACCACATTGCCTGGTTGACGCAATTCTTGCAAAACTATGAAAATGCCTTTATCTTGGTCAGTCACGATACAACCTTCTTAAACAGTGTCGTCAACGTCATCTACCACATTGAAAACTGTGAATTGACACGCTATACCGGTGACTACGACAACTTCTTGTCGATGGTAGAAGTCAAACGCAAACAGCAAATGGCAGCGTTCAACCGTCAACAAAAAGAAATCGAAGAATTGGAAGACTTCATCCAACGCAACAAGGCTCGTGTGGCAACCCGCAACATGGCCAACTCGCGTCAAAAGAAACTCGACAAAATGGAGTTGCTTAGCAAACCCAAAACCAAAATCAAACCAACCTTTGGCTTTATGGAAGCCAGAACGCCTGGGAAAGTCATTTTCCGTACACATGGCTTGGTTTTGGGGTATGACCACGCGTTGACCCGTCCGTTGGATTTGGAGTTTGAACGCAACCAAAAAGTGGCCATCAAAGGGGTCAATGGACTGGGAAAATCAACGTTGCTGAAGACGTTGTTGGGCTTGATTGAGCCGTTTGCCGGAACCGTTGAACTCGATCCCTTTTTGGAAGTGGGCTTTTTCCAACAAGAAGAGCGCGCCTCAAACAAAACCGCAATGGATGAATTCTGGGATGAATATCCTGGGATGACCAACGGGGAAGTGCGTGCTGCCCTTGCAAAATGCGGCTTGACTACCGATCACATCGAATCGGGTATGGCCGTGTTGTCCGGGGGAGAAAACGCCAAGGTGCGTTTGGCCAAAATCATGAACAAACCATGCAACGTGCTTGTGCTGGATGAGCCGACCAACCACTTGGACGTGGATGCGAAAGAAGAGCTCAAACGGGCCATCCAAGCGTACAAAGGAACCGTGCTGCTTGTCAGCCATGAACCGGAATTCTATTTGGACGTAGTGGATCGTGTTTGGAACGTGGAAGATTGGACGACAAAGGTCATCTAATCGATGAGGTCTCACAAGAGGAGAAGCGATTCTCCTCTTTTTTTAAGGAAATGGAGATTGTGGTATGTGAAACCATCTAGAAATGGAGCGCACAAACGAAACAAAAGGCACGCTTGTGTGTGACATCGTGGAATGATGGCATAGAGTCTATCTATTTTTCACAAAATGTGCTACAATGCAACTTCAAGAAAACGAAACACAAAACAACCGTTACGCGTCTTTAGGTAACGGTTT
>JBOGAI010000062.1:0-2564 GCA_051655665.1 Erysipelotrichaceae bacterium
TGCTCATTATGTTAACACTAACGTGTTATTGTTATTTTTGAATTATTCAATTCTTTGTTTGAATTGACGTTTCCTGTTTAGTTTTCAAAGAACTACCACGCTTTTCAGCGCTCGTATATAATACCAATTCCTCAACCTAGTGTCAACCTTTTTTCTTCCTTTTTTTCATTTCTTTTTACAACCTCCCCTTACGACGTTGCACACTCTCCCCATCGTCCAATAAAAAAAGAAACAACGTTACTCCATTGTTTCTTTATGCATGCCTTTCAAGTAGCGTTGAAAGAGCACTTCAATTTCACTCTCCTGAAACGGGGAAGCTTGTTTTTCAATGTCTCGCAACAAGACTTGCAACCATTTTTGAATGGCGATATGTAAGTCTTGAGCGTACTCCATGCTTTGCGCATGTTCCTCGTATTCATCTTCATCCACCAAAATGACTTTGCGTTGGGGGTTGACCTTGACGTCGAGGTCATAGTCGATGTTTTTCAACGCTTCTCCATCATAGATGCTTGGAGATGCGAGGTTGCAATAATAATAGATGCCCGTTTTACGAATCATACAAATGACATTGTACCAACGATCGGGATAGAAAAAGCAGATCGCCGGTTCCCGGGTTACCCAGACACGACCATCGGCTTCAATCACATTGGATTTGTCCGTTACGGCAACAATGCGTTCCTTTGTTGCTTCGATGACGTACCCCTTTGACCACGTGCGGTGTAAAGAACCATCGTGTTTGAAACTTTGAATATAGATTTCGGAATGTTCCTTCGGCAACATGTTCTTCCCACCTTTCCAATTATGCCCATTCATTATATACTATTTATAATCTAAAAAAAATAGCAAAGGAGTCCTTATGTTCGAATCTACTTTATACAGCGGCGACAACAAAGCCAATTATTCCTTGGTTCTGGCCCAGGCCAAAGCCCTACTCATGGATGAATCCGATCTCATTGCCAACATGGCCAATCTATCCAGTCTACTCTTTCACTTTTTGGATGAAGTCAACTGGGTTGGATTTTACTTATACAAACAAGAGCAGTTGGTTTTAGGACCTTTCCACGGTTTGAGCGCCTGCACTCGCATCCCTTTGCACAAGGGGGTTTGTGGAGCGGCTGCTACCTCACGTCAGGTACAGCGCGTTGCCGATGTCCATGCCTTCCCCACTCACATCGCGTGCGACAGTGCCTCGAACAGTGAAATCGTGTTGCCGCTGCTTCACCACCATACGTTGGTGGGAGTGTTGGACATCGATTCTCCCCGCTTTGACCGCTTCGACGAACAAGACCAAGCTTTTCTAGAAGCCATCGCCGCGCTGTTGATGGAACACTCTGCCCTTGTCTAAAAAAAACACCTGCTTTGCGTTGCCATATGCAACCAGCGGGTGTTTTTTTTAGCTGTATTGGCGAGCGTGTTGACGTGCTTCTTCCATTTTGAACGTGTGAAGTTCGACACGTGGTCCCTTTACTTCTTTGACCAGCAATTCTTCCTGCATCGTTTGGGCTAAGATTTTTTCAAACGAGGCAGAAAACTGTAGTTCAAGCAAATCAACCCATGTCGTGATCGAACGCATCAAGACCGGAGCTTGATGCACTTTCACAACGGAATTGGTAAATTCATATTGAATGAGCTTCAAGAAGGCATTTTGATGCAACGGTGCACCCAGCATTAGGGCGATGCCGTTTAGTTTCATAACCTTGCCAAGCGGGGAATCTAAGGAAAGACCAAAATGCAACGGATGTTTGTCGCAAATGACACGGGCATATTTGCCCCATGCCATAAAGGAGTAGCGCGGATGATTGGAGCGCACTACGCCATCGTTGACCAAAAACTGGGTATAAAGGGAATCATGATGATCGGGTAAGGTCGTCTTTTTGTGAAAGTGTAATGCCATATGCCGAGCATATTCCCATTGCTCACGGTCAAGCAATTGGATTTGCTTCGCCAAATCAGTAAAGGCTGGCATCAAGATTGTCCCTTCATAGCCAATCACTTCCTGCAAAGCCAAAATGATGGTTTGTTCTCCCCCTAACACTTTGGGAAAGTTCGTCAAGTCTGCCTCCACGTACACCACACTTCCTTTATGAATGCCCGCCTGGTGCAAAGCGGTCTTGAGTTCATCTTTGGTAAGTACACTCATACTAGATGTTATGTGCAATTTTAGAAGCGGCCGCTGCTGCAATGGCACCGACGATGTCATCTAAAAACGTATTGCACGCCTCTCCTTTCTCATTGAGCTTTCCAATTATCAATGGTTTCACACGATCAATATAACCATAATTGGTCAGTGCAATGGAACCATACAGATTACAAATTCCATACGCCAACACTTCATCAACACCATACAATCCAGCATCATTGGCTATGGTTTTACGCAGTTCTGGAAAATCTTCCATACGGCTGTCGACCGCGATATCCAAAAACAAGCCGGTTTGAATGGCATGTTGCACTTCGCGTTTCATAATGACTTCCCCCACGGTTTGCAAGGCCATCTCCATGGTCAACTCCGGATGATATTTGGCTTGCAGATACAGGACACACTCTGCGATGTCCTCTAATTCCAC
>JBOGAI010000063.1:0-1808 GCA_051655665.1 Erysipelotrichaceae bacterium
GGTGGTCGGACTTCTTTACTACCATAATATCACATATTACAAATCTTTCGTTTGTTTTTTCTTACGATTTGGTGTTGGGCAACAAAAAGGCGTGTAGGTGGTCCAATAGCGTCTGCATTTCTGTTGCATTGACTTCATAGTAGATGCGGTTTTCTACTTTTTGAATGACCACCAGCTTGGCCAGAACCAACTGGTTCATGTGATAGGAAATGGTCGCCCCGCTTAACTGCATCTTTTCGGCCAACTGACTCCCATACATGCGCTGGTGGGACAATAGGTGCAACAATTCCAATTTGCTGCGATCCGCGATGGCTTTGAGCTGGGGCAACAAGGCACTTACTTCATCTTCTCGCACAGTGGCCAAAGCCATCAAGGTTGTTACTTTCCAACCAAAATACAATTGGCTTGATGCAGGAGCGATGAGGCTTTGTTGCATCGAGAGGGAATTGAAGCGAAACAAAGAGGGATAGATCGTCCACTCCTCTTGGGGATCAAGTTCAATCCCGATGTGTGTTTTCAAAAAGGTTGCATCTTGATTCCACGTTTGGAGTTGGCTGACAAAAGCACCCACTTCCTTTTGATATTCAGCATAGATTGCTTGCACTCGGGGTTGTTGGCGCTGCATTTCTTCCAAAAACGGCAGCAATTTCTTCTTTCCTAGTTGCAACAACAACGCCACGTGCCACTTGCCTTGCTGGCTAAAGTCAGCATCTTGGTCCAACGCTTCCATAACACCACCTAGGGTTGTTTGCAACGGTTCAAAATCCAAGTGTTCGCTCACCCTTTCACAAAGGCTTTGTTGCAGGTCATCGTCTTGAGTGGTGCGAACCTCTTCGATAAACATGTGCAGATTGGAAGGGGTCATAAATCCAAACAGAAAAGCCAGGCAATTTTCTTCAAAGGGGACTTCACGTAAGGGTCCAAACCAAAAGGCATGGGTTTGGGGATCGAAGGGAAAACAGAGCATGAGCGCGTCCCAAATGCCATGGAAGCAGCGTTTGGTTTCTCCTTGATCCACGCTTTGCAATGATGCAAAGTTTTTTTCGAGCTGGCTTTCCAGCTCCTTTTGATTTTGTAGATAGAACCCCGCACTGACCCACTCATACAGCGGATTGATTTGGGATTGGATGTGTAGACTCATACTGTCTCCTCCTATAGCTCATGCAAGGCGTTGACAAACGCCAAACCAGCAAACAACACCATCACGCCAATGCCAAACCAAAAGAAGAGTTGGCGAATGGAAAGACTCAAACAAAGGGCACCCACGAACAAGGAGCCCAGTGGCATGGCTGCCATCGCAAAGGAATTGAAGATGCCCCCTACCCGACTCAAATAGGCAGGTTCCACCTTATCCAAAAACGCTACGTTGACAATCGCAATGATAAAAGCCGCACTCCAACCCGCAATGGCTGGCAACACCGACAACGCCACATACTGCATGGCTGGGGGAATAAGATTCCACCAGGTCATAGACAAATAAATCACTCCAAAGATCAAGCCATTCACAATCAGCAAGACGCGACCTTTGATCTTGGGTTGCAGCAACGGAAAACACGCGCTGCCCACCAACATCCCCACACTCATCGAAGCCGAAAGAAAGGAAACCCCGATTAAATCCATTTGCAATACTTCTTGAGTAAAAGGAATCGACAACGTATTGAATGGGATGAGCAAAATGGAGAATCCCGCGCCGAAAAAAACCAGAAAAACGATGACGTTTGAATGAAACACATACCGTAATCCTTCTTTGAACGAGGTCACAAATTCGCTTTGCTTAAAGGCTTCTTTGATGCGTTCTTCTTCGCGAT
>JBOGAI010000064.1:0-10601 GCA_051655665.1 Erysipelotrichaceae bacterium
AGAAGTATTTAGGAAAAGACTTTCAAGTTGTCTCCTCCAAAGGACACATCCGCGACCTTGCCACCAGTGGGGTTGGCTGACTTGGGATTGACATTGAAAACGGGTTTATTCCCAAATACAAAATCAGCAAAGAGAAAAAAGATACGGTCAAAGAACTAAAAGCGCTGGCGAAAAAAAGCAGCGAAGTGTACTTGGCAAGTGACCCCGACCGCGAAGGAGAAGCCATTGCATGGCACTTGGCGGAAGAGTTGGGCATCGATCAATCGCAACAAAACCGGGTCATTTTCAATGAGATTACCCCAACGGCAGTACTTGCCGCTTTTGAACATCCCCGTACCATTGACCAAGCCTTGGTAAAATCGCAAGAAACCAGAAGGATGTTGGACCGTATTATTGGATTCAAACTTTCAAAATTGTTGCAATCCAAAATTCGCTCCAAATCTGCAGGGCGTGTCCAATCGGTTGCACTGCGCTTGATTTGCGAAAAAGAAGCGGAAATCAGAGCCTTTGTATCGGAAGAATATTGGGAAGTGGATGCGTTGGTCCGCAAACAAGCACAAACCTTCAAAGCATCCTTGACCAAAGTCGATGGCAAAAAAGCCAAAATCAGCAATGAAGCACAAGCCGATGCGTTGTTGGATCGACTTAGTGAAGACTATACGGTTGCAAGCGTAGAGGCCAAACAAAAGAAAAAAGACGCCAAAATGCCATTCATTACCTCCACCTTGCAACAAGAAGCGTCGACCAAACTCAATTATTCTGCCAAGAAAACAATGAGCGTGGCACAAAAATTGTACGAAGGGGTGACCATCAAAGGACACACCCAAGGGTTAATTACGTACATGCGTACCGACAGCACGCGTTTGTCGGAGGGCTTTGTTACGGATGCGATGCAAGTCATTGAAACGCGTTATGGCAAAGCGTATGTTGGAAAAGTGCGCCAAAAGAAAAGCGAAAACGCACAAGATGCCCACGAAGCCATTCGTCCGACCAATTTGGCGTATGAACCCGAATCCATCAAGGATGACTTGACCAATGAACAATATCGTTTGTATAAACTCATTTATGCGCGTACTATGGCGTCTTTAATGGCGAGCAGTGTATTTGATGCTATAAGCGTAAAAATTGAAAACAACGGGGTAGAATTCAGTGCTAGTGGGTCTACCATGGTGTTTGATGGGTACTTGAAAGCCTATGGCGACTACGAAACCAACAAAGACGAATTGCTTCCTGCAATGGAAGTAGGGGAAGTGTTGGAAGACATCGAACTTGAAAAAAGCCAAAACTTTACCCAACCGCCTACGCGCTACAGTGAAGCCCGATTGATCAAGATGTTGGAAGAGCAAGGCATTGGACGTCCTTCGACCTATGCAACCATCATCGATACCATTCAAGCCCGAGGCTATGTAACGCTGGAAAAAGCAAGCGAATCTGGGAAAACCAAATTCTTTGCCCCAACGGAACAAGGAGAGTTGACCAACGCCAAACTGGTTGAATTTTTCCAAGACATCGTCAATGTTTCGTATACAGCACAAATGGAACACGAGTTGGATGAAATCGCGGAAGGGCATAAAAACAACGTGGAAGCGTTGCAAGCTTTCTATGATAAATTTGCGCCTTTGATTGCCTTTGCTACCGAGAACATGGAGAAAAAGGAATTAGAACGTACGGGGGAAAGCTGTCCGGAATGTGGCAAAGAGTTGGTCTACCGTGTGGGACGTTATGGCAAATTCATTTCATGCATCGATTTCCCGAATTGCAAATATACCAAAGGGGAAGAAGAAGAGGAAGAAATCAGCGAGCCTTGTCCAAAGTGTGGCGGCAAGCTGGTTCATAAAAAAGGGCGCTTTGGAAAGTTCATTGCATGTTCCAATTATCCGGAGTGCAAATACATCAAATCCGACCGTGAACAAGCAGAACCGGTTAAAACGGGAGAACAGTGTCCCGAATGCAACCATGACTTGGTCATCAAAAAATCACGATTTGGCAAAACGTTTGTAGGCTGCTCCAACTATCCGGCATGTCGTTACATCAAGTCGGAGAAAAAAGAAGGAGAAGCGGGGGAAGAACCGGCGAAAAAAGCCAAAACCACCGCGAAGAAGACAACCAAAAAAACAACCAAGAAAGTGGCAACCAAGAAAACCACGACCAAAACCAAAACCAATAGCAAGGGAGAATAGTAGATGACAACAAAAGTAAACGTAATCGGAGCCGGGCTTGCCGGGTGTGAGGCCACGTGGCAACTTGTCAAACGCGGGATTGCGGTGGACCTATACGAAATGCGTCCCGTCAAGATGACCCCTGCGCACAGCAGTGGCAACTTCGCCGAGTTGGTTTGTTCCAACTCCTTGCGCTCCGACGCCCTAAACAATGCCGTGGGTGTCATGAAACAGGAGATGGAAATGTTTGATTCCCTTATCATGCGCTTTGCCCGCTTGCATCAAGTGCCCGCGGGCAGTGCGCTTGCGGTAGACCGGGAGGCATTTTCCCAAGCCATTACCGACTTTTTGCGCAATCACCCGTTGGTGAACATCAAGCATGAAGAAGTGAGCAGCATTTTAGAAGGGCCAACCATCATTGCCAGTGGTCCTTTGACAAGCGATGCCCTGTCCAAGGCCATCCAACAATTCATTCATGAAGAGTACTTGTATTTTTACGATGCAGCTGCGCCGATCATTGAAAAGGACTCCATCGACTTTTCCAAAGCGTACTACAAATCGCGCTATGACAAAGGGGAAGACGATTACATCAATTGCCCGATGACCAAGGCGCAGTTTGAGGTATTCTACAAAGAACTCATCGCCGCGGATGTGGTCCCGCTCAAAGAATTCGAGAAAGAAATCTTCTTTGAAGGATGTATGCCGTTTGAAGAAATGGCACGACGCGGTGAAAAAACGCTGTTGTTTGGACCGATGAAACCCGTTGGGCTAGGACGTGAAGGCGAAGAAGAACCGTATGCGGTTGTGCAGTTGCGTCAAGACAACGCGGCAGCTTCCCTTTACAACATTGTCGGTTTTCAAACCCACTTGACATGGGGCGAACAAAAACGCATTTTGGCGCTCATTCCAGGTTTGGAACAAGCCAACATCGTGCGCTACGGCGTGATGCACCGCAATACCTACATGTGTGCCCCAAAAGTATTGCGCCAAACCTACCAAAGCAAAGAGCGTGACGATTTGTTCTTTGCCGGCCAAATGTGTGGGGTAGAAGGCTACATTGAAAGTGCCGCGAGCGGAATGGTTGCTGGCATGAACATGGCGCTGTTGTTGCAAGGCAAAACGCCAATCGCTTTGCCACCGACCACGGCCATCGGTGCCCAAGCGTATTACATCACGCACACCCACCCCAAATATTTCCAACCGATGAATGCAAATTTTGGCATCATGCAGTTGGAACAAAAGGTACAAAAGAAATTCAGAAAGGAAGCCATGGCAAAGCAAGCGCTGGAAGTGATGGCGGGCTACGTGGCAGCCTTTGAATAAATGGAGGCCTACATCAATGCCTTTCTTGCGCACATCGCGCAACAAAACTCAGGATCGGTCCATACCAAACAGGCATATGAACAAGATTTAACCCGCTTTGCGCGCTTTCTTGCGTCCCAAAACCTTGACTCCTTCGAGCAGGTGGACCGGGCCATGATGCTGGAGTACATCGACTCGCTTTCGAGCCATCAAGTGGCGTTGCGCAATGCGACGATTGCGCGCCATTTGTCCACTTTGCGCAGTTTTTATAAATACCTAAGCGAATACTATGACGTCACCAACAATCCCTTTCTTTACATCAAAAATCCAAAGATTGGGAAAAAGATCCCCGACTTCTTGTTTTACGACGAAATGGATACCTTTTTGAATGCCATTGAGCCAAACGATGCGGTTGGTCTGCGCAATCGTGCCTTGTTTGAAATCATGTACGCTTGTGGTCTGCGGGTGTCGGAAGTCATCACGCTGCGCTATAGTGACATTGATTTTGAAAACCGGGTACTCAAAGTCGTGGGGAAGGGAAACAAGCAACGCTTGATTCCGTTTCATCCGGTGGCCGGTGCATACTTGCGCCGCTTACGGCGTGAACACGATCAGGATTTGGTGTTTTTGAATCAAAAAGGCAAACCGCTCACGGCGCGGGGCGTGCAGTTTTTGTTGGATGGCTGTGCTAGGGATGTGGGCTTGCCAGGCAAGTTGCACCCGCACATGTTTCGGCATTCATTTGCCACCCACTTGCTCGACAATGGCTGTGATTTGCGCAGTGTGCAAACCTTGTTGGGGCATGCCAACTTGAGTACAACCCAAATTTATACGCATGTTTCGCAAGATCGGTTGAAAAAGGTATACGAACAAGCCCATCCACGGGTTGAAAAAATAGATTGATACTTGAATCCATATAAAATTATGGTATAATCATTAATGGCGTGAAAGAAACGCTATTTCACACATCATGGATTCCTTATCTCCGTGCCTGTAAGTATTGCAGGTGATAAGGTTCGAAATGATGGCGGTACAACGGAATGGAGGAAATAATATGTCAGTTGTTTCAATGAAAAAATTATTAGAATCAGGAGTTCACTTCGGCCACCAAACGCGTCGTTGGAATCCAAAAATGAAGCCAAATATCTATGCTTCACGTAACGGTGTGTACATCATCAACTTGGAAAAAACACAAGTACAATTGGATGACGCGTACACTGCTATGAAACGCATCACAGAAGAAGGTGGGAAAGTGTTGTTCGTAGGTACGAAAAAACAAGCTCAACAAATCGTGATGGAAGAAGCATTGCGTTCTGGTTCTTTCTTTGTTAACCAAAGATGGTTGGGTGGTTTGTTGACAAACTTCCGCACAATCCAAAAACGTGTAAAACGTTTGGTAGAAATCGAAGAGATGGAAGCTAGCGGATTGATCGAGGTTTATCCTAAGAAAGAAATTGCACAAATTCGTAAAGAAAAAGCACGTTTGGAAAACTTCTTGGGCGGAATCAAAGAAATGAAAAAATTGCCTAACGCACTTTTCGTAGTTGATCCAAAAGAAGAACACAACGCAGTAGCAGAAGCTAAAAAATTGGGAATTCCTGTATTTGCTATGGTAGATACAAACTGTGATCCAGATATGGTTGACTATCCTATCGCTTCAAACGATGATGCAGTACGTTCAGTTAAATTGATCGTTTCTTGCATGGCCGATTCAATCGTAGAAGCAAAAGGTGGATTGTTGTCAGTAGCTGGACAAGTTAACCCTGAAGAAGAAGATGTTACAATGGCAGATGTTATCGTGAACGTTGAAGAACAAATCAAAGAAAACGAACGTCGTCGTCGTCAACGCCAAGAAGAACGTCGTGCACAACGCCGTCCTTACAACAAAGATGGTCGTCCAGGCCAAAACCGTGGACCAAGAACGCCACGTCCTGAGCGTCCACAAACAGAAGCAAGACCAGTAGCGACTGAAGCACCAAAAACTACAGACGCTCAATAATCAAACATTCAAGAAGGGAGAATACTATGATTACTGCTGCAATGGTAAAAGAACTGCGCGAAAAAACAGGCGCGGGGATGATGGATTGTAAAAAAGCATTAACAGAAACAAACGGTGACCTTGAAAAAGCAATCGATTGGTTGCGTGAAAAAGGCATCGCGAAAGCTGCGAAAAAAGCAGACCGCGTTGCTGCTGAGGGATTGACTCGTGCGGCTGTTGATGGAAACACTGCAATCATTTTCGAAATCAACTCTGAAACAGATTTCGTTGCGAAGAATGAACAATTCTTGGCATTGTTTGATCGTATCCAAAAAATCATTTTCGATCACAGACCAGAAAACGTAGAAGCTGCGATGCAATTGAATGTAGAAGGTACTACACTTGAAACCATCTTGGCGGAAGCGACTGCAACCATCGGAGAAAAAATTACGCTTCGTCGTTTGCAAATCGTTACACAAGGTGACGAAGATACTTTCGGTGCGTACGTGCACATGGGTGGAAAAATTTCAGCTGTTGCTGTAATGAAAAACACTCAAGATGCAGAATTGGCGAAATACGTTGCAATGCAAGTTGCTTCTATGAACCCAAGTTTTGTAAGCCGTGATGACATGTCTCAAGACTTCATTGCTCACGAACGTAACATTCAAATGGAAATTTTGAAAAACGATGAGGCTCTTTCTAGCAAACCTGAAAAAGTGTTGGCAGGAATCGTAGAAGGTCGTTTGTCAAAACAATTGCAAGAAATGTGCTTAGTAGACCAAGTATTCTTCATGAACCCAGATTTGAAAGTTTCTGAATACTTCAAACAAAATAACACAGTTTGTGCTAATTTCGTTCGTTATGCTGTCGGAGAAGGTATCGAGAAAGCAGAATCTAACTTTGCCGAAGAAGTAATGAATCAAGCATTTGGAAAATAAGGGCACGTTTGTGCTCTTTTTTTAGAAAAGAGAAGGTGGACTGACAATGTATAAACGCGTATTACTAAAATTGAGTGGAGAGGCTTTGGCTTCACCCGGACATTCTTTTGATCCGAAAATCCTAACATCGCTAGCGGCTGAACTGAAAGAAGTGCATGCTTTGGGCGTGGAATTGGCGATTGTAGTCGGAGGAGGGAATTTCGTACGTGGGAAAATGGCTGAGCAACTCGGCATTGAACGTACGCAGGCTGATTACATGGGAATGTTAGCAACGGTAATGAATGCTTTGGCTGTACAAAGTTCTTTGGAACAAGTAGAAGTACCAACACGGGTACAAACGGCCATTGAAATGTCAAAAGTTGCGGAACCATTTATCGTCCGCCGTGCCATTCGTCACTTGGAAAAAGGACGTATTGTCATTTTTGGAGCAGGAATTGGAGAACCGTATTTCTCTACCGACACCACCGCAGCCCTTCGCGCGAGCGAAATCAATGCAGACGTCATCTTGATGGCGAAAAATGGGGTGGATGGTGTGTACAGTGCGGATCCTAAACTGGATCCAACCGCAACCAAGTACGATACGTTGACTTATATGGACCTCATTCAAAGACAATTGCAGGTTATGGATACGACCGCGACGTCGATTTGTATGGATAACGGCATTGATTTGATTGTGTTCAACATGAACGAAAAAGGCAATATTTTAAAAGCAGTAAAAGGACTAGTCGCAGGGACGACGATTACAAACGAAGGGAAATAGGAACATGAGTGAAATTGTAAAAACAACACAAAATCGTTTTGACAAAGTGATTGATGCATTGCACCACACTTTGGCAGGCATTCGCACAGGACGTGCGAATATTTCCATGTTGGACAAAATCCAACCGGAATATTACGGATCTCCAACTCCAATCAACCAAATTGCACAAGTAAACATCGTAGAAGGTCGCCAATTGGTCATCAAACCTTGGGATCGTTCGGTTTTGAAAGACATCGAAAAAGCAATCTTGGCCTCAGATTTGGGTATCACACCTAGCAGCGATGGTGAAGTCGTGCGTTTGAACGTACCAGCACTTACGGAAGATCGCCGTAAAGAGTTGACTAAAGTTGCGCACAAAGACGGTGAAGAAAGCAAAGTCGCACTGCGCAATGTGCGTCGCGATGCGAACGATGCCATCAAAAAAGATGACACGTTGACAGAAGACATGAAAAAAGATTTGCAAGACAAAGTTCAAAAATTGACCGATGACTATGTCAAACAAATTGATGTAATTGTAGCAGACAAAACAAAGGAAATCATGGTAGTTTAATTTTGTGATTTTTAAGAATTGTTGTATAATACAATAAGAAAAACCCACGTTTTTTGTGGGTTTTCTTCTTAGGAGGGGCCAAATGGTAACAAATTCGTTGGAACACATTGCAATCATTATGGACGGCAATGGCCGCTGGGCGCAAGCTCGCGGATTAAAACGTACTGCCGGTCACAAAGCCGGTAGTGAAAACATTCGTACGGTTGCGATTGCAGCCGACAAGTTGGGCATCAAACAATTGACCTTGTATGCATTCTCTACCGAAAACTGGAATCGTCCCAAAGCTGAAATTGAGTATTTGACCAAATTGCCAAAACTTTTTTTCAAATCGTACCTTAAAGAAATGGTAAAAAATAATTTGCGCGTGGAAACGATTGGCGATTTGTCCGTGTTTCCAAAAGACGCTCAAGAATCCATTCAACAAGCCAAAGATGCGACCAAACACAATACCGGATTGGTGTTGTGTTTTGCCATCAACTATGGCTCACAACGTGAAATCGTCATGGCTGCTCAACAGTTTGCCAAAGACGCTTTGAACGAGCCTTCTTTGATCGATGCACTGGATGAATCCGGCTTTGAGAAGTACTTGATGACGCATGGAATGCCACCCATTGATTTGATGATCAGAACAAGTGGGGAACAACGCTTGTCCAACTACTTGCTCTGGCAACTTGCGTATGCAGAGTTTGTCTTCACTCCAGTGGCATGGCCAGACTTCCATGAGGAAGAATTGAAGGCGTGTATCGAAGAGTACCACGCGCGTCATCGTCGCTTTGGAGGGTTGTAGGATGAAACAGCGCATCATCACGACGTTTTTGATTTTGCTGGTTGTCGTACCTCCGCTGCTTCTTGGAGGCGTCTTATTGGAGCTTTTGAAGTTGCTGATCATGGTGTTTGGTGGCTATGAAATCATGCACTTGTCGAAACACAAGAAACCGACCTGGTTGATTGTGTTGTTGATTGTAGGGATTGTAGGCATCTACTACATTCCAAGCGAATTTGCATTCGCTGCCATGGCGGCCTATTTCTTGATCGTCATGGCGTTGCCGGTATTTTTGAAAGAGTTTACCAGCGAAGATTCGTTTTTGGCCTTGGCGTATATGATTTTGATGCGAGTGCTCATTGTCGCGTTTGGAACCATCCAAGCAGTATCTTTGTCGATGGTATGGTTCATAATCATCTGCAATTTCTCAAGTTATATCTTTGATTACTTTGTCGGAATGAAGTTTGGAAAACACAAACTGATTCCCCGTGTTTCACCAAAGAAAACGGTAGAAGGCGCACTGGGTGGGTGGTTCTTTGGAGCCTTGATTGGATTTGCGTTTGCCTATTTCAACATCGCATCCATCGAACTTGTGCACTTGGCAATCATGGCCATTTGCATTCCCGTAGTATCCCAAATTGGCGATTTGGCGTTTTCCAGCGTAAAGCGTCACTATGAAATCAAAGACTTCGGTACACTGCTGCCAGGACATGGTGGGGTATTGGATCGCATTGACTCGATGATTTTCAGTTTTATTTTTATTTATATTTTGTTGGTGGTATTCTAATATGAAAAACATCATACTACTTGGAGCATCCGGCTCCATCGGCGAACAAACCATTGATGTGGTCAAACAGCATCCCGATCGTTTCAAAATCGTGGGGATCAGCGTAGGACGGCGCATCGATAAAGTTCGCGAGATCTTGCGTGATTTTCCCATTGCCCACATTTGTGTGCAGACCAAAGAAGATGCGATGTTGCTAAGCAAAGAATACCCCGACGTTCACCTGTATTATGGCGACGAAGGGCTCGTCACGTTGGCAACCTTGCGCGAAGGAGATGTGCTTGTCAATGCTTTGGTGGGGTTTGTAGGGCTTGTCCCAACGATTGAAGCCATCAAAGCACGCAAAGACATTGCCCTTGCCAACAAGGAAACCCTTGTGGTAGGGGGAGAGTTGGTAAAAGAGTTGGTAAGCAAATACCGTGTAAGACTGTTGCCGATTGATTCGGAACATTCTGCCATTTTCCAATGTTTGCAAGGCAACAATCACAACGAAGTGGCCCGACTCATCGTCACGGCGAGTGGGGGATCGTTTCGCGATTGCACCCGTGAACAATTGGTGGGTGTCACCAAGGCAGATGCCTTGCAACATCCAAACTGGTCGATGGGCGCAAAAATCACCATTGACAGTGCCACGATGATGAACAAAGGGTTGGAAGTCATTGAAGCGCATTACTTGTTTGATTTGCCATATGACAAAATTGATGTATTGATTCATCGTCAAAGCATCATTCACTCGATGGTGGAGTACGTTGATCATTCCATCATGGCACAGCTTGGAACCAGTGATATGCGCCATCCAATTCAGTATGCCTTAAGTTATCCGCATCGTTTTCCGCTAAACTCAGAACCACTCGATTTTATGAAGTGGAACCAGCTGACCTTTGAAAAAGCGAGTTTTGAGCGTTTTCCTATGTTGAAACTGGCTTATGAGTGTGGTCGCAAAAAGGGCAACATGCCTGCGATCATGAATGCTGCCAACGAAGCAGCGGTCGATTTGTTCTTGCGTGATAAAATCGCGTTTTTGGACATTGAACGCTTTGTGGCACAGGCTTGCGAACATGTGATGTTCCAGCCAAACGTAACCTTGCAAAGCATTGTGGAGTCCGATCAACTGGCGCGTGCTTATGTATATGGATTAGTAAAGGAGTAGGGGATGAATATACTTTATTTTGTATTGATGATGGGGGTCATTATTTTCGTTCATGAACTGGGTCACTTTATCACAGCCAAGTCCTTTGGTGTCTATTGCCATGAGTTTGCACTTGGAATGGGACCGACCGTGTTTAAAAAGAAAATAGGCGAAACCATCTATGCCATTCGTGCACTGCCGGTAGGAGGCTTTGTCTCCATGGCAGGAGAAGAAGGAA
>JBOGAI010000065.1:0-4073 GCA_051655665.1 Erysipelotrichaceae bacterium
ACAGGGAAGACAACCGGTGAAGCATTGCTATCATTGCTTGCACAAATGCACACCGGCGAGCACACCGTACTGTATTTCGCAAGCCCTCATGGATGCGGCTGCAGGGGACCCTGACAATGGGTTGGTGTTTACGGGAATCAATGCACCTCGCATCAGCGAGCTGTTGAGTGTCAAAACCTTGATGGAACAATTGGTGCAACAAACGGATGCCGTGTTAGGAGAACAAGTATGAAAATAGCGTTTTTATTTGCGGGCCAAGGCAGTCAGCACGTTGGGATGGGGGCGGATTTCTACGACCACTTTGCAGCAAGTCGCAACGTATATGACACGATGCAATCCGATTTCGACGTCAAAGCGCTGTGCTTTGAAGGTCCACAGGACCAATTGAATCAAACCCGCTATGCCCAACCAAGTATTTGCGTTACCTCGCTGGCCATCGCCGCTGCGCTTGAGGAGCAAGGCATTGTGCCGCAAGGGGTTGCGGGACTTAGTCTTGGGGAGTATTCAGCGCTGGCGTATGCCAAGGGCATTGCGAAACAAGACTTGATCCCCATTGTGACCAAACGCGGGTTTTTGATGCAAGAGGCCTTGGAAAATAAAAACACCTCGATGATCGCATTGCTCAACCTGGACAAACAAGCCGCTCAACTGCTTTGTCAACAAGTGCAAAGTGTGGGCGTTTGTGAAATCGCCAATTACAATTCACCTGCTCAAATCGTCATTAGCGGGGATCGTGCCGCGCTTGAAGAAGCGGCCGCGTTGGCAATGGAACAAAAAGGGGTACGTGCGATTCCGTTGCAAGTCAGTGGGGCCTTCCACAGTTCTTTCCTAAACGAGGCCGCGATGCGCTTTAAAGCGACGCTAGAACAATTTGAACTCTCACAACCCCGCATACCGGTGTATCACAATGTGAGTGCAAAAGTAAGCGATCGTCCGCTCATTGACTTATTGACGACGCAAATGCATTCCTCGGTGCGGTTTTGCGAATCGGTAGAACAAATGATTGCCGATGGGTTTGACACGTTTATTGAGATTGGACCTGGCAATGCCATCAGCGGTTTTGTGAAAAAAATAAACTCGGATGTGCGCGTTGCAACGGTCAAAGATCTTAAAAGTTTTGAAAAAGTGTATGAACTAGTGAAGGAGAAACCATGGAACGAGAAGTAGTATTAGTCACCGGCGCAGCCAAAGGGATTGGGAAAGGCATTGCGTTGGCTTATGCGAAAGCGGGGTATGATGTGTGTATCAACTATCGTGGTTCCTATGATGCCGCACTCGCAACGCAACGTGAATGCGAAGCATTTGGGGTTCAGGCACGCTTGTATCAATGCGATGTGTCGCATTATGAAGCCGTACAAAAAATGGTAGATGAAATCGTGGCCACCTTTGGCAAAATTGACGTACTGGTTAACAATGCGGGAATCACGAACGACAAATTGATGTTGCGGATGGAAGAGGCGGATTTTGACCATGTCATCGATGCAAATCTAAAGGGGACCTTCAACGTATCCAAATTTGTCAGCAAACAAATGTTGCGTCGGAAAAGTGGCAAAATCGTGAACATCACCAGTGTGGTTGGCGTGAGCGGAAATGTGGGTCAGGCCAATTATGCAGCATCCAAAGCGGGGATTGTGGGGTTGACCAAGTCCATGGCAAAAGAATTCGGAAGCCGTGGAATTTTGGTAAATGCCATTGCGCCAGGGTTCATCATCAGTGACATGACGGAACAATTGAGTGAGGCTATACAAGCTAGCATCAAAACCCAAATCCCATTGCAACGTTTGGGTGCGGTGGAAGATGTCGCGTCACTTGCTTTGTTTTTGGGTTCGAAAGAGAACCGTTACATTACCTCCCAGGTCATCAAAATTGATGGCGGGATGATGTTGTAAGGAGAGAAGTATGAAACGTAGAGTCGTAATAACGGGCATGGGGTGTGTCACTCCAATCGGGCATGACTGCCAAACCTCATGGGACAACTTGATTGCCGGTGTGAATGGGATTGCGCCGATTACCGGATTTGATACGCAAGACTATAAAGTCAAATTGGCGGCAGAAATAAAAGAATTGGATTTGCACTCTCATTTTTCAAAATCGGAAGTAAAAAACAATGACCGTTTCAATTTATTGACGCAAATTGCGGGCAGAGAAGCGGTAAAGGAAGCGAACCTAAACGAAGACATTAACCGCGATCGCATGGGGGTCGTCGTAACATCGGGGATAGGTGGCATTCAAACCATCGATGAGATGAGTCGCACCCTAGAGCGTGATGGGACAAGAAGGGTATCCCCATATTTTATCCCGAAAGCATTGATCAACCTTGCAGCAGGAGCCATTGCGATTGAACACCAAGCCAATGGGATTTGTACATCACACGTTACTGCATGTGCTGCGGGGGCAAACTGCATTGGGGAAGCCTTTCAAAAAATTCGTGATGGCTACGAGGATGTCATCATTGCAGGTGCGGGCGAAGCGGCAATCACGCCACTTGGTATTGCCGGATTCCAAGCCATGCATGCATTGCATGTAGGCGATGATCCCACACGTGCGTCCATTCCTTTCGATGCGAAACGCAGTGGTTTTGTCATGGGCGAAGGGGCTGGGGTTGTAGTTCTTGAAACCTTGGATGGTGCATTGGCGCGCAACGCAACCATTTTGGCTGAAGTAGTCGGGTATGGGGCAACCTGCGATGCGAACCACATTACTGCACCGATGAGTGGCGGAGAACAAGCGGCAAAAGCAATGCAACGTGCCTTGGAAGATGCGCAAATTGCACCAACTGCGATTGGATACATAAACGCGCATGGTACGAGTACTTCCCTTAACGACAAAACCGAAACGGCTGCGATGAAACGCGTGTTCCAAGAGCATGCAAGTCAATTGGTTATTTCCTCAACAAAATCATCCACGGGGCATTTGCTTGGGGCAAGTGGTGCGGTTGAAGCCATCTTCACCATTAAAGCCTTGCAAAGTGGCTTGTTGCCGGCGACCCTACACCATCTAGAAGCGGATCCGGAATGTGACTTGGATTACAATACCAAAGGCGTACGCGAACAAGTGTGTCAATACGCCATGAGTAACTCGTTTGGCTTTGGGGGACATAACGTTTCCTTGGTATTCAAACGCTGGGAGGGTTGAGTATGATTTTCGATAGCAATCAGTTGCAAAAAATCTTGCCACATCGTTATCCAATGCTGTTGGTAGACTGCATTTTGGAGATGGTGGAAGGCAAATCCATTGTGGGGAAAAAAAATGTGTCCATCAATGAAGGGTTCTTCTGTGGTCATTTCCCCCAAGAACATGTGATGCCGGGGGTCTTGATCATTGAAGCGTTGGCACAAGTAGGGGCCGTTCTTTTGTTGAGTCAAGAACAGCACAAAGGGAAAATTGCCTATTTTGCTGGAATTGATAAAGCACGCTTCAAGAAAAAAGTCATCCCGGGTGATACTTTGATCTTGAAAGTAGAGAACAAGGCCTTTCGACATGGCGTTGGTTTCGCGAGTGCGTCTGCCTATGTGGACGATCAGTTGGTTTGCAGCGCTGAATTGATGTTTCACGTCTAGTTCACCCGAGCCGTAGGGTACATGCAGTGTAGTTCTTAAGGGAATTACACTTTTTTTGATTGGGCAACCGGCGAGGAAGAAGTGAGGAGTTGAGGATTTGGGTCTTGTAACTTATTTTAAACTTGGGTATAATAATAACTAGGATACCTTTAAGTTAGTCCAGAGAGGCTAATAAGGAAAATCGAGTAACTTTTTTTCTACACGATGAGCCTTAGTACTTTTAGGTACTAAGGCTTTTTTTTTGGTATCCAAACGTAGGAGGAACAAACGTGAATAGAGATGTTATTATCGCCTGTGATTTCGCAGACAAAACAAGTACTTTGGCCTTTTTGGATCAATTTCAGGAGGAAAAACCATTCGTGAAAATTGGAATGGAGTTGTTCTATGCAGAAGGACCAAGCATTGTAAGAGAAATCAAAGAAAGAGGTCACAAGATTTTCTTGGATCTAAAACTGTGTGATATTCCCAATACCGTGTACAAAGCCATGAAAAATATCGCGAAACTGGATGTGG